>JAZBOW010000206.1:0-8796 GCA_036351335.1 Bacteroidales bacterium
AGAGCTTCATGTTGACATGATAAAACGGGCGATGGAAGATTTACCCAACGGAAGCCGGATGATTTTTTCACTTTACCTGCTGGAAGGATATGACCACCGGGAGATTTCACAGATACTTGATATCAGTGAATCGAACTCGAAAACACAATATATGCGTGCGAAAAACAAAATCAAAGAACTATTGAAAGGAGCTGTATATGAAAACTGATAAACTGGAAAAATTCGTTATTGAAAACCGCGATCAGTTTGACACCATGGAACCAAATCCTGCCCTGTGGCAAAAAATTGAGGCATCGCAAACGAAGAAAATCGATATCAACTGGACAAGGATACTGGTAAGAGCCGCGGCCGTTGTGGTGATATTTGTTTCATCATACATTTTCTTTGATCACATGGTCAATAAAAATCAAGAACCCGTTATAGCTGAGGTAGAGGCTAATGATCCAGAAGATATTCGTACTTACCAGGAATTGATGGAAGCTGAATACTACTATACATCAATGATTGAAAACCGGACGGAAGAGTTTATACGATTGACGGGAAATAATTCACCACTGCGGAAAGAAATTACTATTGAGTTGAAAGAGCTTGATAAAGTATATAGAGAATTAAAAGAAGACCTAAAAGATAATGCTGATAATGAAGAAGTAGTTGTAGCCATGATCCAGAATTACCGATTAAAATTGGAAATATTGGAAGAGATATTGTTGCAATTACAACCAGCAAATGAAAATACAAAAGACGATGAAAATAAGAGCATTAATATGTAGTTTTGTCCTGCTATTTACCCTGTTTTCAGGCTATAGTATATATGGGCAAACGGTTGAAAAGAGCCGGACGATTAAAATAACATTTAAAGTGGAACCGGGAACTGAGATTGAGATTACCAATAAATACGGTAATATCCATCTAATTCCATGGGAAAAGGACTCGGTTCAGTTTAATATTGAATTACTGGTAAAAGGCACCAAAGATTCAAAAGTGGATAAATCATATGATTTTATTGAGTTCGATTTTAAAACCACCGAATACTATATCATTGCTCAAACCTTATTTGCCGGAAAAAGCAGTTTCTGGAGCGATGTTTCTGACCTTACAGGCACCATTTTTAACAGCAGCACCAAAACAAAAATAGATTATACTGTTTATTTACCTGCCAGCGCCAAAGTAAAGATCATGAATAAGTATGGTAATATTTATGTTGCCGACCATGCCGGAGCTATTGATATAGATCTTTCCAACGGTGATTTAAAAGCGCACAACTTATCAGGAAATACGAGCATTAAAACCGAATTTGGCAATACCAATATATGGCAAATAGACGAAGGAAACCTGAACATAAGCTACGGGGAAGTGGAAATAGCGGAGGCGAAAAATTTAACCATTGAAAGTAAATCAACCAGGTTTGATATTGACCAAGTGAACAACCTGAGTTTAAACTCAAGAAGAGATAAATTCTATCTGAAAGAAGCAGGGTATGTAAATGGCACCATCAATTTCACAACGATAGAAATGGATCAATTGAGCCAAAAAATCAACCTGAGTGCAAAATACGGCGATGTGGAAGTGAAAAGCTTCTCGGATAAAGTTTCTTCTTTTTATATAGATGCTGAAAATGCCGACATCATTCTTCATTTTACAGATAATAAGCAATATAAAATTGAAGCGACAGTAGATGATAAAACAGAGGTTCTATATTCTGCAGATATTAAAAATATCACTTCCAAAGATACAGATGGAGAAGATAATCTTATTAAGGTGAAATCAACCATTGGTAGTAATACTGCGAAAGTAGTTCCCATTGAAATGAAAGCCCAGGGTGGCAGTATTTCATTAAAATTAAAATAATGTGAAAATAATTTTCACATTATGCAACGCTTGCAAAAAAAATATGTCCTTAAACTTAAACATTAAGAAAATAGAAAAAATGAAAAAATATCTTTTAATTGTCAGTGTCCTTACCATCACTATTTTATGGACTTCAGGATGCAAAAAATTCCCTTACATTGATGGAAATGGCCAGGTAACATCTGAAACACGTCAACTTGTGTCATTTAACCAGGTTGATAATTCCGGTACATTTAATGTATATATAAAACAGGATTCAGTGTTTACAGCTACAGTTGAGGCAGAATCAAACCTGATACCTCATGTACGCACTATAATCAATGGTAATACGCTTGTGATAGATACACGCGAAAACCTGCAAGGAAATTATCCGATAAATGTATATGTTACTACCCCTGCAATTCAAGGCGTTGAACTAAGTGGTTCAGGTTATGTAAAGATGGATAGCCTGGATGTAGATTATCTTCAGGTTCTTTTAAGTGGATCAGGGCAAATGGATGGATATGCCGTTACAAATTCACTTGTTGCAAAAATTAGTGGTTCGGGTAGTATCAACCTTGAATCTTATACGAATACAAGTGACATTAGAATTAGTGGATCAGGCGACATTAATTTAACCGGGGAATCCTTATCAGGATCGTGTACAATCAGTGGTTCAGGGCAGATCAATTCCTATAGCTTTTCGCAAAATGAATGTACTGCAAAAATTAGCGGTTCAGGCAATATGTTTTTAAATGTAGTTGATTACCTGGATGTAATCATATCAGGTAGTGGTTCAATATACTACATCGGAGATCCAACTATCAATGTTTCAATTAATGGTTCAGGCCAATTGATTAAGCAATAAAAATATTACCAACTCCTATGAAAAAATTCATATTAATTCTGGTAACGCTAACTCTCATATCTTCATCCTATTCACAGGTATATGAGAAACAGGTAGGTTTGCGATTAGGCGTTACATCAGGCATTACAGGAAAGATCATTAAGAATGACCGGACAGCTATTGAAGGTATATTGGGATTTCGTGATGGTGGTATGCAAATATATGGTCTTGTTGAATCATACCACCCCCTGATCAAAACCAATACAACCCACTGGATGATCTACTTCGGAGGTGGAGCCCATATGGGTTATGTAAATGGATATAGCAAAGAAAGAAGGTGGAGCAATACCGCCGGGTATTACTATGATGAAATAAGGGTTGTTGGAATGGTGCTTGGCCTTGATGGCGTAATTGGAACAGATTATACTTTCAATAAAGTACCTATCACCCTTTCATTTGAGTTCAAACCCTTCCTTGAACTTCAGGATTTTTGGAATTTCGATGTGAATTTCTGGGATGTTGGATTTGGTATAAAATATAGTTTTAAAAATAGATAACAATAACTAATTAATCATGAAAACAATAAAATTATTTACCCTATTTATCGCGCTGTTTAGCATGGTCATTCTTCAGGCACAGGAAGAAGAAGAAATGAAATTATTATTCAATAAAAAAGATAAACCAGAACAAGAAAAGCAAAAGATAGCCAATGGTGGTTATGGTTCTATGAGTGTTGGATGGACACAGATTGATGGGAAAAACGCCATGGTAATTGGTGCTAGGGCAGCCTGGATTGCCAACCATCACTTCGCGCTGGGTCTGGCAGGTCGCGGTTTTTTTAACAATTTTGACAATCAACAATATTTTGATGAGTCTTATGATCCCAATTATGATCCTAACTATTCTTTATCAGGAGGTTATGGTGGACTGCTCCTTGAACCAATCCTGGCTCCTATGTCACCGGTACACGTTTCATTCCCCATTTTAATTGGAGCTGGAGGGGTAGCAACAACACCGGTAACCTGGCAAAATATAGATTATTATAACTATTATTATTTCAACTCTGATGCATATTTTGTTTTGGAACCTGGAGTTGATGTGGAATTTAATATTACAAAGTTCTTTAGGGTGGCCTTAGGCGGAAGTTATCGTTATACAAGCAATGTATATTTGCAACATAAATATCTAAATAGTGCAGATGAGACTGTATATGAAAATGTACCAACAAATGCACTCCGAGGTTTTAACGTTGATATATCATTAAAATTTGGTTGGTTTTAACCGCCTTATATACAAACAGGCAGTGAGCCGTCGTAATTGACGGCTTTTTTTATGCACGTTGGTAAAATCTTCATGGCAAGAATTTCGTATTTTAGCTCAAACACCTTTTTATTCACTTAAAATGATTTGAAAATGGAAAAGAAAAAATTTGCCGTGGTGCTATCAGGAAGTGGTGTGTATGATGGTGCTGAAATACATGAAGCCACACTAACGATGCTGGCTATTATGAAAGCAGGTGCAACTTACCAGTGCTTTGCCCCCGATATTAAGCAACACCATGTGATTAACCACCTTTGCGGCGAAGAAATGCCGGAAGAGCGCAATGTATTGGTTGAATCTGCCCGGATTGCAAGAGGTAATATAAAACCAATGGCTAATTTTGATGCAAAAGCTTATGATGCATTGATTTTCCCTGGGGGTTTTGGTGCTGCAAAAAATTTATCGACAGTTGCCTTCAAAGGTCCAGATGCAGAAGTAGATCAGGATGTTGAAAAAGCGGTAAAAGGCATGCTTGAGCTGAAGAAACCAATTGGTGCATTATGCATCTCACCGACTTTTATTGCCAAAATTATTGGTGAGGGCGTGGAAGTAACCATCGGCAGCGACGAAGGTACTGCAGGGGCCATCAATGCCATGGGAGGTAAACACATTCAGACAACACATGGCGAAGTAACGATTGATAAAAAATTCAATGTATTTACAACCCCTTGCTATATGCTGGATGCCACTATTCTTGATATTGAACAAGGCGCAACGAATATTGTAAATGCCATGATGGAAACTTTGGTATAGAAAGATATGAAACTCAATTTGAATTAATAAAATATGTATAATGAAATGTTGTCATTCATCGTCATTCTATGGCTATTGGTTACTCTTTCAAACACCAAAGTTTATATAATAACCAAAATCTTGTCCCAATGAAATTAGAAGAATTCAGAGTGTATCAATTATCAATGGATTTAGGAGAACAGGTTTGGAATATTGTAATCAAATGGGATTATTTTGCCAAAGATACCATAGGAAAACAACTTGTCAGGTCAATTGATTCTGTTGCCGCGAACTTAAGTGAAGGATACGGCAGATATCATTATAAGGAAGCCAAGAATTTTAGTTACTACTCAAGAGGTTCATTATATGAATCAAAAACGTGGTTAACCAAAGCCAGAAATAGAAATTTGATACATGAAGAGATGTTTATGAAAATGATGTTTACCATTGATGATATTGGTGTCAAACTCAACAACTATATAAAATCAATCGGCAAAACCAATACATAACAACCCCACGTCCAACGACCATAAATGACGTCCGCAGGACGAATGACGCCGAATGCTAATGACCATTTACCATGCCCGAAGGGCCAACAATAACAACAAAAATGAACAACCCAAATAAATCTAACCGGATAACAACACTATTCAACATCAAATACCCCATCGTACAAGGAGGTATGATCTGGTGCAGCGGATGGAAACTGGCATCGGCGGTAAGTAATGCCGGAGGTCTGGGCTTGATCGGCACAGGATCTATGTATCCGGAGGTAGCTGAAGAACATATTAAAAAATGCAAAGCAGCCACCAACAAACCTTTTGGAGTCAATATCCCACTACTCTATCCGCAAACTGACGAAATTGTTTCTATCGTTATAAAAGAAGGTGTAAAAATAGTCTTTACTTCAGCCGGCAATCCCGCTAAGTACACATCATTGTTAAAGGAAAATGGCATAACTGTCGTGCATGTAGTTGCCAATAAAAAATTTGCTTTGAAAGCCGTTGCAGCAGGCGTCGACGCCCTCGTTGCTGAAGGATTTGAAGCCGGAGGGCATAATGGCTATGAAGAAACGACCACGATAGTGATGATCCCTATGATCAAGAAAGTTACAGACATTCCATTAATTGCCGCCGGGGGAATTGCTTCGGGGCAGGCCATTTTTGCTGCCATTGCATTGGGCGCTGATGGTGTGCAGATCGGGAGCCGCTTTGCAGCTTCACTCGAATCATCAGCACATCTGAATTTTCAAAATGCAATTGTTCAAGCCAATGACGGTGATACGCTGTTGACCCTCAAACAAGTGATTCCTGTGAGATTAATAAAAAATGAATTTTTACAACAGGTACAGCAATTGGAAAAATCCGGGGCTACCAAAGAAGACCTGATCAAACTACTCGGACGAGGCCGTGCTAAAAAAGGTATGTTTGAAGGCGATACGGCAAAAGGTGAACTTGAAATCGGACAGGTTTCTTCCATGATCGATACCATTGAACCTGTAGAAAAGATCATGCATGATCTCATCTCCGAATTTAATCAAACATCAAATTCTCTGAACGGACTAAAACTCTGACAGATCATTAGCTACTTTCAAATATTTTCCTAACTTTGTTTAGCTTCATATATTTTACATTTCACTAATTATCAATTAATTATGAATTTTGAGTTCACAGAAGAACAATTAATGATCAGGCAGGCGGCTAAAGATTATGCCGAAAGAGAATTAATTCAGGATGTTTTGGAACGCGATGCCAAGGCAGAGTTCCCGACAAGGCATATAAAAAACCTGGCAGAACTGGGTTTCATGGGCATGATGGTCGACCCGAAATACGACGGCAGCGGCATGGATACTGTTTCATATGTATTGGCTATGGAAGAACTTTCAAAAATAGATTCTTCCACCAGTGTGATTATTTCAGTCAACAATTCGCTGGTTTGCTATGGACTTCAAAAATTCGGAACAGAAGAACAAAAAGAAAAATACCTGAAGCCTTTGGCACGTGGTGACCATATTGGGGCTTTTCTTTTATCAGAACCAGAAGCCGGTTCCGACGCCATGCACCAGCACACCAAAGCTGAAGACAAAGGAGATTATTACCTGTTGAACGGCACCAAAAACTGGATCACGAGTGGCAATTCAGCATCCACTTATATTGTCATGGCACAAACTTATCCTGATAAGGGATACAGGGGTATCAATGCTTTCATTGTTGAACGAAATTCACCCGGAATCACACTGGGGCCCCACGAAGATAAAATGGGCATGCGCAGCTCCGATACCCATTCGGTGATGTTCAGCGATGTAAAAGTACCCAAAGAAAATAAAATTGGTGAAGATGGGTTTGGCTATAAATTTGCCATGAAGGCCCTCGAAGCAGGCCGGATAGGAATCGCATCACAAGCCTTGGGTATTGCTTCCGGAGCATTTGAACGGGCGCTGGCTTATTCGAAAGAACGAAAAGCATTTGGAACTGAGATCGCCAACCACCAGGCCATCGCATTTAAACTGGCTGATATGGCCGTAAAAATTGAAAATGCCCGGAACCTATGTCTGAAAGCGGCCTGGTTAAAAGACCATAATAAACCTTTTGCTTTTGAAAGCGCCATGGCCAAATTATATGCGTCCGATATCGCAATGGAAGTGACAACTGAAGCAGTACAAATACATGGCGGTTATGGCTATGTGAAAGAATACCATGTTGAACGGTTGATGCGTGAGGCCAAACTAACGCAAATTTATGAGGGAACTTCAGAAGTGCAAAAAATTGTGATTTCCCGTTCATTATTAAGAGAATAAAACAATAACCAATTCTATATCGATATGAAAATACTTGTATTAATCAGTAACGTGCCCGACACAACTACAAAGATCAGGTTCGTTGACAACAATAAAGCCTTCGACATCAGTGGTGTACAATGGATCATCAACCCATGGGATGAGTTGGCACTGACCCGAGCCGTTGAATTGAAAGAAGCGGGTGGTGTCGAGACAATTACGGTAGCCAATGTGGGCGAAAGCATCACGGAACCCACATTAAGAAAGGCATTGGCCGTTGGCGCGGATGACGCTATTCGGATTGACACAGCACCCAAAGACGCATTTTTCGTCGCTTCGCAACTGGCACAGATCGCCAAAGATTTTGATGTGATCATGGTAGGAATTGAGGCTTCAGACTATAATGGTTCTGCCGTAGGTGGTATGCTGGCCGAACTCCTTGATTTCAATTCAGTATCTGCTGTTTCGGGCATGAATATTGAAAACGGACAGTTAACAATCACACGTGAAATTGATGGTGGACAGCAGAAAATTTCAGTGAAAACACCTGTTGTTACCATTGTACAGAAGGGCATTGCAATCGACCCAAGGATTCCCGCCATGCGTGGTATTATGATGGCCCGAAAGAAACCATTGACAGTTGTACCTGCGGTTGAAGCCGGCGAAAAAACATCCTATGTGAATTTTGAACTCCCTCCACCAAAAGCAGCATGCAAAATGGTTGACGAAGATAATGTGAAAGAACTGGTTCGCTTGCTGCAGGAAGAAGCCAAAGCACTTTAATTTATTCACTTGAAAAAATAAGATTATGTCAATATTAGTATATACAGAAAACTGGGATGGAAAATTCAAAAAACTGAGTTTTGAACTTGTATCCTACGCCAAAGCACTGGCAAACGAAATAGGTACCACGGTTACGGCCCTTTCAATAGGTAAAGTGGCTGATGAAGAATTAAAAAAGCTGGGTAATTACGGCGCTTCTAAAATTTTAAATGTGGCCGAAGACCGTTTTGAAAACCTGGATAATAAAGCGCTTGCCATTGCAGTTGCCAATGCAGCCAAATCAGAAGGAGCAAAAGCTGTTGTTTTCGCTCATAATAACCTCGGCAAAGCAATTGCACCCAGGGTTTCGGTAAAACTTGATGGTGGCATGGTAACGGGTGTTACCGCATTGCCGGAAAGCACTGATCCCTTTATTGTTAAAAAGAAAGTATTTACGGGTAAAGCGTTTGCCAATATTCAGATTCATGCCGGTATTAAGATATTAACGCTGGCTCAAAATTCATTCGAGTTG
>JAZBOW010000207.1:0-4760 GCA_036351335.1 Bacteroidales bacterium
TAAGAGCTATAGAAGTCTGTTTGCAAACAGGAAACACCTATACGTCATTGCGAAAAAATAAACCCAAGAAGCGAGATTTTCAGATCATAAAGTTGGGTCTGGAAATAGAAAGGAATATACTTAATGAGCGTATCAACAAGCGGACTGATGAAATGGTGAAAAGTGGTTGGCTTGATGAGGCCAGGACAGTTTATCCTTACAGACAATTAAATGCATTGAATACGGTGGGCTTCAAGGAGCTGTTCGCGTATTTCGATGGTAAGATGACGTTTAAGGATGCAACAGAGAAAATTAAGACAAATACGCGTCGCTTTGCCAAACGGCAGATGACATGGTTTAAAAAGGATGCAGGAATATCTTGGTTTAACCCAAAGGATAAGGAGAAGATAATCAGTTATTTATATGATAATCTATAAGTCCTTCCATAGGACTGCGCATCACCTTGCCGAAGGTAATATTGTTTTCATCAAGAACTTCCTCCAGCAATTCCTGGAAATGATAGGCTACTGAGCCGATAAATGAGACAGGTGAGGTTTGATAGGTTGAATATTTCGAAACCTGCTTATCCACAAAATCAGTAAAATTCCTTTTTACTAGTTTCTGGCACCAGGGATGATCAATATGCCTGTTGATAAATTCGCTGATGCCTGAAAAAAAGAGGTTAGGGTAGGGCTCTCTGTATATTCTTTCAAGTATTGATGAGAAACTGAGTTTGTATTCGCGGTAAAATGCTTTGGCGATTTCTGGGTTGGCTTCACCCGATAAAATTTCAGTCAACATGATTTTACCCAGGTAAGTACCGCTTCCTTCATCACCGAGCATATATCCTAATGAAGGCGCGTTTTCAAGGATACGTTCACCATCCCATAGACAAGAATTAGAACCTGTGCCTAAAATACATGCAATTCCCCTCTTATGTCCGTAAAGCGCAATTGCTGCACCAAAAAGGTCATGTTCCACCTGTATTTCTGCTGATGGGAAGAAGCGTCTCAAAGTAGATACCACCAAGTCGCAATTTGCATCCGACGAACAGCCCGATCCGTAATAGAAAACCTGTTTAATGCCTTGCCCTTTCACCTTGAAATATAATTCATTGCGAAGCAGTTCATAGAATTCATTTGGATTGTAGTAATACGGATTGAAACCCTTGCAATCATATGTTTTAAAGTTGCCATCGCTGTCGATCAATGCAACTTGGGTGCTCGTGGATCCACTGTCTAATAAGAGTATCATGAACTTTTAATATGGAACACAAAGTTATAAATTAAACTATTGACTTGTCAATTAATTGATCAGGCATTCTGTCTGGTCAGATCAGGTTTTATAAGCCCAATGAAGGTTTATATGCTCGTCAGATATTCAGATTTACATTGTTCTAATATGATGTAGATAATAAATCAGAAGTATAGCGGTTAGCTTACGATACTTTTTCCAAAACTACTGCAATTCCTTGCCCAACTCCGATGCACATCGTGCAAAGTGCTTTGCGGGCATTCGACCTTTGCAGCTGATAATAGGCAGAAGTTACAATTCTTGCACCCGACATGCCCAACGGGTGACCCAAAGCTATCGCTCCGCCCAGTGGATTGATTCTTGAGTCGCTTATTTCCAATCCAAGTTCAAGCATGCAGCCAAGGGATTGTGCAGCAAAAGCTTCATTCAGCTCAATAATATCAATATCGCTTAACTTTAAATTTAGTCGGGTTAAAAGCTTTTTGGTTGCAGGAACAGGCCCCATGCCCATAATACGTGGAGGAACGCCGGCTGTTTGCATGCCAAGGATTTTCACTTTTGGTATTAAATTGTATTTTTTAACAGCTTCTTCAGACGCAATGATGAGTGCGGCGGCGCCATCATTTACACCCGAAGCATTGCCTGCAGTAATGGTTCCGGAGGCATGCGTAATAGGTTTTAAAGAAGCTAACTTTTCCAAAGAGCTTAACCTGGGATGCTCATCAGTATCAACAATAGTAATGGCACCTTTCCGCCCATGTATTTCAACAGGGGTAATTTCTTCGGCAAGGCTACCATTCTTTTGCGCCTCAGCAGCTTTCTCCTGGCTGTGCTGGGCAAACCTGTCCTGCGCTTCACGGCTTATATTGAAATCTGTCGCAATATTTTCGGCCGTCTCAATCATTGATTCGGTGCCGTACTGCGCATTAAGTTTTTTATTGATAAAGCGCCAACCGATGGTTGTATCATACACTTCTGCAGCCCTGGAAAATGCTGTGGTGGCTTTCCCCATTACAAAAGGAGCCCTCGACATACTTTCGACGCCACCGGCAATTATCAGGTTTGCCTCACCGGCTTTAATGGCCCTTGCAGCCGTGCCTATAGCATCCATACCCGAACCGCATAAGCGGTTAACGGTAACACCAGGAATTGAATCGGAATAACCGGCAAGCAGCAGCGCCATGCGAGCCACATTGCGATTATCTTCGCCAGCCTGGTTGGCACAGCCTAATATTACATCCTCTACATCCAGCCAGTTTATACCGGGATTTCTTTCCATAATAACCCGCAAAGGAATGGCAGCAAGGTCATCTGTCCTTATTGAAGATAGGGCTCCGGCATACTTTCCAACCGGTGTTCTGATGGCGTCGCAAATATATACGTTATTCATTTTTACTGTTTTTGTTTGAAATGTAAATCACATATTCACTTTGTATCAACTTAATTGTGTTGCGTATGTTGATATAACATGGTCTTTATTTTGCAAAACTTTGAATCCGGGTCCTGTATTTTTTGAAACCATTGAACAAAGCATCTGTCAGCCTGTCCACTTCACGCTGGGTTAGAGTAGTGGAAAACATGCAGGCAAAAGTGTTAATCATCATAATGTTTTCTTTGAGGAACATATAATCCAGAAAATCAACTATGAGTTTTCTCTCTTCTTTATCTTGAAACGTTTCGCGGTAGTTTGTGGGTGCTTTATGTCTAAAATGAAGCCTAAACATTGACCCGGCGCCTGTAATTTTAACAGGAACATCAGCTTCTTTTATGGCCTCTTTGATTTGCTTTTTGGCAACTGAGGTCAAATGATTAATTTCCTTTACAGCCTGGCTGTCGAAAAGCTCCATAGCAGTTTTTCCGGCCACCATAGTAATTGGATTGGCAGAGAAAGTTCCTGAATGGGGTTGCTTTAATATTCTGCGTGTAGGATCGAACACACTCATAATTTCATTGTTGCCGGCAATGGCCCCAACAGGAAAGCCTCCGCCAATGATTTTACCTAAAGCAGTTAAATCAGGGCGAATGGGATATTTAGATTGTGCACCATTATAGCTTACACGATAAGTTACTACCTCATCAAAAACCAACAGGACTTTGTTTTTTCGGGTCCATTTGTAAATTGCCATCAGGAAGTTTTCTTCTACCGGGAACATACCAATACGGTGCGATACTGGGTCAATCAGCACACAGGCCAGGTCTTCCTTATTTTCTTCAAGCAGTTTTAAGGTTCGTTCTGTATCATTGTATGGAAATACGATCACATCTTTCTTAACGCATTCGGGCGTACCAAAGGCGACAGGGACAGAATTGGGTCTGTCTATTTCTCCCCAGTTTGCCGGACTGGCAATCTGGCTGATCTCTGCAAAATCGTAGGTTCCGTGATATGCGCCTTCTGCTTTGGCAATTTTTGCACGGCCTGTATAGGCACGAGCGGCTTTAATCATCGACATCACAGCCTCTGTGCCGGAGTTCACAAAGCGTATTTTTTCGAAATTATAATTTCTTTTAACCAATAATTCCCCAAACTCGATTTCAATCTTTGTTCCCAGGGTGTAAGCGGTACCTTTTCTCATTTGGTCAATTACGGCCTCCACGATAGCTGGGTGTGAGTGGCCATGAATTAGCGATGCCATATTATTGGCAAAGTCAACACGTTCAGTTCCGTCAATGTCGGTTACATAACTTCCCAGTGCAGTAGCTGTGTAAAAAGGGTGAGGCCTTCGGAATATTGTATTACGGCTTACGCCACCAGTCAATACTTCTTTGGCTCTTTTATACAGGTTCTGACTATTTGTTCTGTTTACGTTATAATTGTTCATCGGTGTACAGTTTCGTTTGTTTACTTGCCATTTTCATAAAGCCTGGCTTCGGTTTTTTCCTGCAAATAATCGAAAGTAACCCCCGGGGCCAATTCTTTCACAAACAATTTCCCTTCTTTTACATCGATAATGGCAAGATCAGTATAAATCCTGCTTACAACGCCTTTACCTGTAAGCGGGTATGAGCATTTTTTTACGATTTTGGCTTCACTGCTTTTGGTGTTGTGTTTGGTTATCACAAAAATTGTTTTCACACCTGCGACCAAATCCATGGCACCTCCAACAGCAGGAATGGCATCTGCATCGCCAGTTGACCAGTTGGCCAGGTCGCCTTCTTCAGAAACTTGGTAAGCGCCAAGGACACAAATATCAATATGACCACCACGAATCATGGCAAAGCTGTCAGCATGATGGAAATAGGCAGCTCCGGGAATGGACGTCACGTATTTTTTTCCGGCATTCACTAATTCGTAATCTTCGGCACCACTCTCAGCTACTTTGCCCATGCCCAGTAGGCCATTTTCAGTATGATAAATAACTTCTCTTCCTTCGGGGATAAAGCCGGCCACCATTTCAGGGATGCCGATACCAAGGTTAACATAAGCTCCATCATGGATATCCATGGCTACTTTCTGTGCCATCTCACTGGTGCTCCATCCAATTTTATCTTTTAATTCCATGGGTACCTCCTTTTTTCGGCTACCAATA
>JAZBOW010000208.1:0-16230 GCA_036351335.1 Bacteroidales bacterium
AGGATATGCAGTTTGACCTCTTAAGCCATATCGCAGTTTTTGATTTTTCAGTACTGTCAAATGGCAACCTTTCGCCACCTTCGGCATGGCCATGGACTGACCTGATCAACGAAGCGCATGAAAATAATGTAAAGGTCATTTTAACGGCTGTAAATTTTAATACCTCACACATACATCAGTTATTGAACGATAGCAGCATTAAGGCGAACTTTTTTCAACAGATCAAGAATGCGTTACAGACCTACGAATTGCAGGGTGTAAACATTGATTTTGAGAATATTTCCTCTGCCGATCGAGGGGAGGTGCTTAACGGGTTTATGGCAGACCTGAAAACCTATTTGCGTGCGGAAATGCCTGGATCAGAAGTGTCAATTGCCATTCCACCCATCAACTGGGGCGGCTGGCAGTTTACGGGTCTGGCTGAAGCTTGCGATTATATGTTTATCATGGGTTATAATTTTTACGGATCATGGAGCGAAACCAGCGGTGCATGTGCACCATTAACGGGAGGCAGTTATAATTTGACAAATTCTTTACTATATCATTTGTGGGAAATGGCGGCCAACTATCCGGAAAAATTAATTTTAGGGATTCCGTATTACGGCAACAGGTGGCGGACAGAAGATGGCGACGCCTATTCCCTGGCCATTGATCACACCAACCAGCCCACTTACAGTATTGCTAAAAATACTTCAGATGTGTATGGCGAATTATGGGATGAAGTAAGCCAGACACCTTACTGTAGCTATTTGGAAAGCAACAACTGGTACCAGGTTTGGTACGATTCTGATTCCAGTCTGGGGCTTAAATTTGATCTGGCTGAGTCCTATGATTTGAAAGGTATTGGTATGTGGGCATTAGGTTACGACAGTGATAAACCGGAACTATGGGATGAGATCAGACGGCGGTACGAAGCGACATCTTCAGTTGAAGAACTAGCCGGTCACACCCTGGATATCAGGGTGTCAAATAATGCAAATGGCAGGCTCAAGGTTGAATTTGAATTAAAAGAGCAGGCATCAGTTTCCATCCTTCTTTCAGATATTTCAGGGCAAATTGTATTACAAAACAATTACGGACGCATGTCAAATGGCCGGCAATTGATCCAGATTCCTGTTGAATTAATAGGAGGCATCTATATATTGAAGCTTTTTAGTGAATCGGATACGGATTTTAAAAACGCTACCAGGAAGATATTCGTCAAATAGTTTGCCATGGGTTCGATCTTTAAGCTTAACAATTACACTTTCAGGAATTCAAAATAAGCTTTCAGGATTTCAGCGTTTTTCTTATTGGGCGTAAAAATCTCCAGAACAGCCGGTACGTTTTGATCATTTATAAAATTGGCAAAGGATGCCACTAGTTGATCCATGTTTTCAGCTTTGTAATAGTTCAAACTGAAAGCTTCGGCAATTTTCTCCGCCCTCCAATCGTGTTTTGCCTCAAAAAACGTTTCCAGATGGCCTGATTGTTCAGGACCATCAATAAACCTGAAAATGCCACCACCTGCATTATTGATCACGATGATTTTGAGATTGGGTTTCAAATAATGGTTCATTAAAGCGTTTGAATCATAAAGAAATCCCAGGTCACCGGTGATCAATACATGAAGTCCTTTATTTGTATAGGCGTTTCCTGCTGTTGTTGATACCTGCCCATCAATACCGCTTACACCACGGTTCGAGAAATAAGTAAACTTTTTATCGCTGCCAAACAATTGCGAATAGCGAACCGGTGTACTGTTACCCAGGTGCAAATTTGTATGATCCGGCAGATGTTTCAGTAAAAAATCAAAAACCTGAAGATCAGTATACGGAATGGTAACCAGGTATTTATTTTTTCGTTGAACCAGCAATTCCTTTCTTTGTCGCCATGTATTAAAATACACGGATGACTTTTCGGGCAATACCTCTAATAATTCGCTAAATACTTGTTTAGGCTTGGCTGTCACGGTCCGCTTTAATCTGAAATAAGTATCCATAGGCTCGCCTGAAGGCGAAATATGCCAATGTTCAACTGGCGGATGATCACGCAGAAACTTTTTAACCATTTTAGAAACTACCTGACCACCAAAAGTAAGTAACAACTCAGGTTGGAAATTCGATGCTTCATCTGCCTCAATGGTAGAAATAACATTGTCAATACAATCAATAAACCTGTCATCATGCATATTCGAAGTGGTCTCACTCAATACCACTACATTTTTAGCAGCGATATTAAAAAGCAAGGTGTTAAATTCCACATCTTTTTGTTGCTGACCTGCTATGATGAGGATGTTATTGTATTTCCTGAAAACAAAAGCCAGTTCATTGAAGTGTTGCTCCGTGTTAACTGGTTCTTTTGTATAATTAATAACTGCGGCTTGCAAAAGCTCTTCAGTTACGCCATACAGTGGTTCACGAAAAGGGATGTTGATGTGCACCGGACCCGGTTCAGGATATTGGGTCAGATTAATAGCTTCATTAATCAATTGCACAGTCTCTTGCATTGTATCTTCATCTTCGATCTCAACAGGCATTTCAAAACTGGCTTTGATATAATTTTTATATACCTCTTTTTGCCTGATGATCTGTCCATAACCCCTTTCAATCAGTTCGGGTGGCCTGTCGGCAGTAAGTACCAGCAACGGGATCTTCTGATAATATGCTTCAGCGATGGCGGGGGCATAATTTAAAGCGGCACTGCCGGATGTACATGCCACGGCCACTGCCTTTCCTGATTGCTGGGCCATACCCAGTGCGAAAAACCCGGCACTTCGTTCATCAACAATACTCAGGGCATGTATACCCGGTTTATCGACAAAAGCAATTACAATGGGTGCATTCCGCGAACCGGGAGAAATGATAATATCTGACAGACCTTTTTTTACAAATAAATTGGCAAGGAGGCTTACATTTTTTTTATCAGAAGTCATTAGGCAAATGTCAGAAATTTTCAGCAACCGATAACATGGTTTTTAATTTATGTACCGTTTCTTCCCACTCCGATTCTACTACCGAAGAAGACGTAAATCCGCCACCTACAAAAATGTGCATTTTCTTATTGTCAAACTCCGCACACCTCAGGTTTACAAATAAGTCGGAGTGGCCGTTCATTTGCCACGGACCCAGGAATCCCGCGTAAAATTTCCGGTCGTGGTCTTCTATTCGCCTTATGTATTCAAAAGCTTCCCGTTGGGGAAGTCCGCAAACTGCAGGAGTAGGATGCAAGCTTCTGACTAGCTTACCGGTCTTGCCAATTAATTCGTTGATGGGTATTTTAAATTTCGACGATAAATGTGCCACGTTTCCGGCAAGTACTGTCTCCGGACCATCGATTTTATAGTTCACGATGCCAAGCTTATCTATCTCGTAACTGATAAAATCGGTAACAATGGCCTGCTCACGCCTTTCTTTCAATGTCCATTTAATAGCATCAGCAGGTTTTGTTCCGGCCAATGAAACGGTTTGAGCTTCCTTGTCATTTATTCTTAGAAATGTTTCAGGCGTGGCACCCATCCATGAACCTGCTGAAGGCAGGTGAAATACATAATTGAAAGAATGTGAATAACGTTCATTTAAAATACTGAAGGCAAGACCCGGATCAAATGCTTGCTTTAGTTTCTTTTCTATTACCCGCGACAAAACCAACTTTTGCAATTTATGATTCTTCAAATGTTTTAAAACTGCATGGGCATTTACAAGATATTTTTCCTTTGTCCGGATAGAATTGCTCAGTGTTTGCGAGGTGGCTTGATCTTTAACTGACGGGAGTTTCTTTACCTCGCTCAACTGGACATGTGAATTTAAAATGAGATCAGGTTTTAAAATAAATGCCCTCTTTGTTATTGTACTTTCAAAAGGGGCCATTACAAAGCCTGAAACGGATTCTATGTCTTCAATATTGAATTCTTCAATTTCCATCGAGTACTGCACAAATATGACAACTTCCTGTTGTTGAGGAAATCGGTAAGCCACAAATGGCAGCCCTTTTGACCAGAGAATCCGAACTATTTCTTTCAAATTGTCTTGCATGGATTTATTAAAAATCTTTTAAAACATCTGATCCAGCACTTCAATCAGCGCATTGACTTCCTCAACCGTATTGTAGTGTACCATGCTCACCCTGATGACACCATCCTGCCCCATGAGTCCAAGTGATTCAATCAACCGTCTTGCATAGAAATCACCGTACCGGATGGCTAATTTGTGTTTGTCAACTTCAACGGGAATTACACTGCTTTTTACACTGTCAACAATAAAGGAAACCGTTGACACTCTTATGTTTTTTGAAGATGTCGTTTCCCCTATGATCTTCACATTCTTTTTTGTCGACAGAAAATCCAGTAAAAGACGTGCTAATTTCTCTTCCTGTTCAGCAAAAAGATCGAAAACAGCTTTCATCTTTTCACTAAACCCGGCTTCATCATCCCAATGATGCTTGTAAACAGCTTCCAGGTAATCTATAACCCCCAGCAAACTGTAACTAAGCTCGTAATTTACATTTCCGGGTTGCAGTTTGTATGGAATATCATCATCTCCAATAAAAAAATGATTGATCCCTGGCAATTCCTGCAAATGTGCCTTTTTCCCATATAGCAGCGAATAATGCGGGCCGTACACTTTATAGAAACTGAACACCAAAAAGTCGACATCCAGATCAGTAACATCTATTTTCCTGTGTGGGGCATACGCCACGGCATCAACACAAACCTTTGCGCCCCTTTCATGCACAAAATTTGTAATTTCTTTTACCGGATTAATGGTGCCCAAAATGTTGGATGCATATGGAAAGGCAACCAGTTTTGTGTTGGGTGACATGAGTTTTTCAAGTTCATTAAGTTCGAGCCTGAAGTTTTGTTTGCTAATCTTCCAGGTTTTAACCCCAATACCTTTTCTCCCCAGGTTGATCCACGGCCCGACATTTGCCTCGTGATCACTATCGGTGATGATCACCTCATCGCCCGGCTGAAGTGTATTTTCCATCGACCTGGAAAGGTTTTGTAAGAGCATAGTTGTTGAGGGTCCTAACATGATCTCTTCCGGGGAATCAGCATTCAAATATTTCGCCATTTTTCTTTGCGATTCAAGAACCCTTTCACCCGAGATAACAGATGTTTTATAGCTTGCTCCTAATTGTACATTTGTATTCAAGAGGTAATCGGTAAGCCGATCTGCCACCTGAAGGGCTACCTGTGAGCCTCCCGCATTGTCAAAAAAGGCCCAATTTGTTTTTAAACCCGGAAATTGTTGCCTGATAAACGGTATATCTATTTTTGTCATAAGCTGCTACCTTTAGTAGCCTGCTAATTTACACATAAACCGCGTTCATTCAAGTTGTGGTGTCGCGAATGGCTACATCAGGTTTAATAAAATAAATATTTTTTTCCATTTTTTTCTTTTGGTTAAACAATTTTTATTTTCTTCGTAATGTTGGTAATAAATAATTCGTTTTTTTACAATGAATTGACCAACTGGCAAAAGATTAAAAAGAATACCTAAAACCACTCAATTATGAGCAATGACAAAAAAAGGGTCATCAAAGATTTTGATAAACTTGACGAGCAAATTCAGGAACAGATAAAACTTGTTTATCCTGAAGGATTTGACCAGAACCTGATCCATTTTACCAATAAGGATGGGAACCTGGTAAGTGCCTTGCCCTTTGAAACTGATGAAATTTACTACCTGGTACGGATGACCGTGAAAGAGGCCCGTGCGATCATTAGTGATGATGATGATTATGACGATGATGGCTACCTGAAAGAAGATTCAAAAGAAGCTTTTGAAGATAAGTATGCCGATATTGACTACATGGCGGAAAATCTTGAGAATCGAGATAGTGATGACGATGACGACGATAATTAGTCCATCGCTTTTTTAAGTATAATAAAGTTTGTCAACCTACAGATTGAAAGCAGTTTTCCTTCTTCATTCCTGATATCGATATTCCACACATGGGTATTTACTCCTTTATGGATCAAATTTCCTTCGGCATATACCCATCCCGAACTGGCTGTACCTACATGATTGGCACTTACCTGGGCGCCCCGAACAGCATATTTTTTTAAATCCACCATGATAGCTGATCCAAGTCCGGCCACGGTTTCGGCCAGTGCCAGGTTGGCACCGCCATGTAGGATGCCATTGGGTTGTTTGGTGGCATCATTTACTGGCATACGTGCTTTTAAATAACTTTCACCGGCTTCCAGGTATTCCACGCCGATTACTTCCATCATCGTGTTTTTATTGAGATGGTTGAGTTGTTCTATGGTTGAATCTTTATTCATAACATGATTAATTTTCAGATAATTTCAATTTGTATCTACGGTCTACAGTCTTCAGTCTACAGTCTACATTCTACTGTCTTCAGTTTTCCGACTCCGGACTCCCAACTCCCCTACATCCCCCAGCTTTCCCTGTCGAGGCTCCTGTATTGAATAGCCTCAGCCAGGTGTTCGGTTCCGATATCCTGCTTGTCATCCAGATCAGCAATGGTACGCGCTACCTTAATGATCCGGTCGTATGCCCTTGCCGATAAATTCAGTTTTTCCATGGCATTTTTTAATAAGGCATTCGCCTTTTCATTCAAACGGCCATAAACTCCCAGGTCCTTTGTCGACATTTGGGCATTGGCATATATTTTATCATGATCTTTAAACCGCTCCTGTTGTATTTTTCGGGCTTTCATCACTCTTTCTCTTACAAATTCACTTTTTTCTCCAGCCGGGGCATCTGCCAGGTCGGTAAACGGTACCGGCGTTACTTCCACATGCAGGTCGATCCTGTCCATCAATGGCCCTGAAATTTTATTCAAATAGCTTTTCACGATACCGGGTGAGCAAACACAATCCTTCTCAGGATGGTTATAATAACCACACGGACAGGGATTCATGGAAGCTACTAACATGAAACTGGCCGGATAATCAACAGTTACCCGTGCTCTGGAAATGGTTACCACGCGGTCTTCCATGGGTTGCCGCATTACTTCCAATACTGAACGCTTAAATTCGGGCAATTCATCAAGGAACAGCACCCCGTTCTGCGCCAGTGATATTTCACCGGGCTGCGGATAGGTGCCGCCACCAACAAGACCTGCATCGCTTATGGTGTGATGGGGCGAACGGTATGGTCGGGTAGTAATCAGCGAAGTGCCGCTTTGCAAAGCGCCTACCACTGAATGTATCTTTGTTGTTTCAAGTGCTTCCTCCAGCGTCAAAGGTGGTAGTATGGATGGCAATCGCTTGGCCAGCATGGTTTTCCCTGATCCGGGCGGCCCTATCATGATCACATTATGCCCGCCTGCTGCTGCAATCTCCATGGCTCTTTTTATATTTTCCTGGCCTTTCACATCTTCAAAGTCGAAACTATACTGGTTCAGCGTATTGATCAGTTTTTCATGCACATTTACAGAAACTTTTTCAGGCGAAGCCTGCCGCTCCAGAAAAGCGATCACATCCAGTACATGTGCAAATCCATATACATCAAGACCTTCTACAATGGCAGCTTCGGCAGCATTATCATTTGGCAATAGCAAGCCTTTTAATCCTGCTTCCTTTGCTTTAAGTGCCATGGGCAGGGCGCCTCTCACGGGGTTCAGTCCGCCATCGAGCGATAATTCGCCCATCAGCATATAATCGTCCAGCATATCGCTTTCAATTTGCCCCGACGCAGCCAAAATAGCAATGGCAATAGGCAAGTCGTATGCTGAACCCTCTTTTTTAATATCGGCAGGAGCCATGTTGATAGTAATCCGTCTTTTGGGAAATTTATAACCAATATTAAACAAGGCTGCCACCAGGCGATGATGACTTTCTTTAATTGCGTTGTCGGGTAAACCAACGAGGTGAAACTTGCTACCTTGGCTAATGTTCACTTCTATCGTGATTAATAAAGCATCAATACCGTGAATCGCACTGCCAAAGGTTTTAACGAGCATATAATGTAATGGTTAGATTAATCGGAACAAATGTATGAAAAAACGGTTGATGGAAGTTGCATTATGCATAGCGCTTTTCGCTGTGTCAGATACCAAACCCATTCTACATAATGCCGCAAAGCTATCTGGTAGGTGGAACACAAATACCCATTTTCTGATGTTCTTATTCTGACATTATCTTCAGGACAATAGATAAAAAGCGCTTTGATTGAAAACAAATAATCCTTTTCACACATGCTAGTATTTGGTGATTTGTTCGTATAAGTTATTTGCGAAGGATTGCCAGCTTCAATTCCGATAAAATTAATCATATGGAAGATGAACTGTTTGGGCTTATTGTTATAATTTTGTAAGCTCATTTTTAATCAACCAAATGTTACAAAATGGATTTTAAAAAAGCGGTATTGCAAGGCATACCGGAAGAGCTTCCTGTTAAAAAAAAGTATGACGAAAGCGTAAGTCATGCCCCCAAACGAAAAGACATCTTATTGATCGAAGAAAAAAAACTGGCGCTGCGAAATGCCCTGAGATACTTTCCGCAAAAATATCATGAAGTACTGGCAGAAGAATTTGCTGAAGAATTAGAAAAATACGGCCGCATTTATATGTACCGTTTTCGCCCGGATTATGAAATGTATGCACGCTCCATTCACGAATATCCGCACAAATCTGCCCAGGCAGCGGCCATTATGCTAATGATCACCAATAATTTGGATCCTGCTGTGGCGCAGCATCCGCATGAGTTGATCACTTATGGTGGTAATGGTGCTGTTTTTCAAAACTGGGCGCAGTACCTGCTCACTATGCAATACCTGGCCACCATGACGGATCAGCAAACCCTGGTGATGTATTCGGGCCACCCGATGGGTTTATTCCCATCGCACAAAGATGCCCCGCGTGTGGTCGTTACCAACGGTATGGTCATCCCCAACTATTCAAAACAGGATGACTGGGAAAAATTTAACGCGCTGGGTGTTTCGCAATACGGCCAGATGACGGCCGGCTCATATATGTACATCGGCCCTCAGGGTATTGTGCATGGCACCACCATCACGGTGATGAACGCTGCCCGTAAAGTGGCGGCTAAGGATGCAGACCCGTTTGCAGGAAAGCTTTTTGTAACTTCGGGTTTGGGAGGCATGTCGGGGGCACAACCGAAAGCCGCTGATATTTCGGGCGTTGTTTCAGTTACTGCCGAAGTAAATCCTGCCGCCGCCAGAAAACGCTTTGAGCAAGGATGGGTTAAAGAAATCGTAAGTGATCTAGATGCATTGGTTGAAAGAGTCAAAACGGCAAAAGCCGACAAGGAAGTGGTTTCCATCGCTTACCAGGGCAATATTGTGGATGTTTGGGAGAAATTTGATGAAGCAGATATCTTTGTTGATTTTGGTTCTGACCAGACTTCGCTGCATAATCCGTGGGCAGGAGGTTATTATCCTGCCGGAATCAGTTTTGAAGAAGCCAATAAAATGATGGCTGAAGAAGCCGGCTTATTTAAAAAGAAAGTGCAGGAGTCGCTTCGCAGGCAAGCCAAAGCGATAAACAATCATACGGCAAAAGGCACTTATTTCTTCGATTACGGTAATGCATTTTTACTGGAAGCCTCCAGGGCAGGAGCGGATGTAATGGCTGCAGACGGTATCCGTTTTAAATATCCTTCCTATGTGCAGGATATTATGGGCCCTTTGTTTTTCGATTATGGTTTTGGGCCTTTCAGGTGGGTATGTACTTCCGGCAATCCTGATGACCTGGCAACATCTGATGCCATTGCTACTGAAGTGTTGGAAGATATGATGCAAAACGCTCCGAATGATATTAAAAGCCAGATGGATGATAACATCAAATGGATCAAAGGTGCGCAAGAAAATAAATTGGTAGTGGGTTCACAAGCCCGGATTTTATATGCCGATGCCGAAGGACGAGTAAAAATTGCGGCAGCATTTAACAAGGCAATTAGTGAAGGCAGTATATCAGCGCCCGTCGTATTGGGACGTGATCACCATGATGTTTCGGGTACAGATTCACCTTTCCGTGAAACTTCCAATATTTATGATGGATCAAGTTTTACTGCGGATATGGCCATTCAAAATGTGATCGGTGATTCTTTCCGGGGTGCTACCTGGGTATCGATCCATAACGGCGGTGGCGTTGGCTGGGGTGAAGTGATCAATGGAGGATTCGGTATGTTGTTGGATGGTAGTAAAGACGCTGATCGCAGGTTAAAATCCATGCTTTTCTGGGATGTAAATAATGGTATTTCCAGAAGGAGTTGGGCACGCAATGAAGGTGCTTTAACGGCTATTAAAAGAGCAATGAAAGAAACGCCTGAATTAAAAGTGACCTTGCCAAACCTGGCTGATGACCGGTTGATAGACGGGTTGTTTAAATAAAAAAAGAGGCTGTATCATAATTAAAAATAAACCACCAAGTATCACGAAGTACCGCGCAAAAAAAACACGAAGTGTCAGGTAGTCTGACTGTTATACTTTGAGTAACTAAATGATTTTCTTTGTGTCCTTTGTGGTTAAAAACTTTTGATACAACCTCTTTTTTTGAGAATGGTTTATGTTTCTAATGAATGTTGATCTTTTCAACGTGGTTAAAGTTCCCGATTTTGATATTTAGAACATACATTCCTGAACTGATATGGCTAAGGTCAACCTGATGCGACTGGAAACCCGGTTTGCCTATACCGAAATTTTCGGAATAAATTATTTTTCCTACCAGATCAATAACTTCAAGATTAACTTCAGAATCATTAAACAAGCTGAATTCAACATGTAACATATCGTTTATCGGATTTGGAAATACATTCATATGTGAATAATATTCATTTTCCTGCATTCCTACCAGGCCGTAATAAAATTCATTTCGATCAAGATAACCGAATTTATCACCATCAAATGCAATATCACTTCCATTATGGATGATCGCATAATAACCCAACCCATTTTCACAACAAATGCCATTACCACCTTCGTCATAAATAACAAATTCGAAACATTCGATAACATCACCGCCACCAATTTCTAAAGGAATAATTACCTGCTGATTGGGTGTATCATAAGGCCCGCCTTCAATAACAACTTGATTAAATGAATCAAATACTTTCCAGGTAGTTTCTTCCGGTTTTTCATCAAGGAACAGAAAAAGGCTTATTTCGTTTGTGATATCTGGTGCTCTTACAAAATCATAACTAATAACATTATTGGAATAATACGCATCATCAGATCCATTAATACTAACCGCTGTGATGGTGAGTGTATTTTCAAATTCGACATCGAATAAAACCTCTGGAAATTCAATAACTGCTCTTTCAAGAAAATTAAGGTCACCTGACCATTCAAATGATTCAAGTTCACCTCCATTTACATTGTATTCAAAGCTGACTGACGATAAATTATTACTTCCGTTATTTCGAATTGTTATTTCGGGTGTAAATGACCCGCTGCAATTTGTTGAGGTGACATTCGCAATTTTCAAGAGTTCAACATCACTTTCATAAATAGGCTCAACTGGATTCGTACTGCTATTTGCTGCCTGGTGGACCGCTTTGTTCCCATTATTTTGTATAAAACCAACTACAGCTAATTCATTATTATCATATATGTTGGCAAGTTCCCAAGCATACTCAAGTATCAGGTAATCGCCAACTCCCATAGAAGCCGGTAAGGTTGTTCCATTGCTTCCGGGCAACATCTTTTTCATCACATTGTAAAAATCAGTTTCGCCATTTGTTCCCGGAGGACTTGAAAAGTGAATATGCTTCTCGATGACCGCTAATTGCGCTACCATTGCACCACTCACATCAGCAGTTGCTTCTATTAAGGTGGTGGTGTATATGGAATCTTCATTAGGAGATAATTGATGCTGAATTTGAATTTCAAATGGAGCCTCCACATTGGCAGCGTTATTTATTAAAGTTTGTGTAACATATTGGGGTTGATCATTGAATAAATTTCCTCCAATTATGGCACGGGGAACTGAATTAATATTGTAATAATTAGTACGTGCTGCATTTTCACTTGTATTGTGAAGATACATTGGGTCATTTCCCGGGGCTGGCCACCAAACATGATATTTTATGGAAGTGATAATATCAGCATTCGCCTCCAATAGAGCATCAAATGCAGGATTTTGCGCAGCACATGGAGGACATGTTGAACTGGTAGATTCTTCAGCCAGCACCATTCTTTGAGATTGGCTACTACCATAAAATGAAATGAATAGGAACGTAAAAAGTAAAATTAATTTGTTCATCGAAATAAGATTTAAATTATCAAAGAAACAAAAATAGGCTAAAAAGTAATGGTAATATTTTAGATGAAATTATGTTGCAGAATGAAGCGAATAACTTATTGCTAATGAGCATATATTGTTATATAATTTGTGGGCGATACAATTCATCTTCAATTAATAATCTTAGAACTTAAAATCAATTATCTTTGCAAAAATTTTGGAATAGAATTTGTAACCTTTTGTGAAACCAATAAAATAATATGATGAAAAAATTTACACTAATAGCAATAACAATATTCTTATCAACTTTATTCGTGCAAGCACAATATTCTTTGTCATGGGATGGTGAGCCCATTGGAGATACTGTGATTGTGAAAGGAGATCCATCTGATACGGAACTTGTTTTTCATGCGATATTTACGAACAATTCAGATGATTCGGATTCCATTTTGGTGAAAAGGGAAATCTTAACCGTTTTAGATGGTGTTCATGATCAGTTATGCTGGGGATTGTGTTATGCACCCAATACAGAACCGGTTTTCATCTCCCCATCAGGTATGAGGATTGATGCTGGTCAATCGACAGAAGATTTTACTTTCTCAGGTCATTATTTATCGCAGGAGTATGATATGCCTATTGGCGTGGTAGGTACATCTATTTTTAGATATACATTCTTTAATGTTGATAACGAAGATGAAAATGTAATTGTGATCGTAAAATATGATACTTCAGCAGATCAGTCGGACTATGCTTTGTCATGGGATGGTGAAGCCATTGGAGATACCGTGATAGTAAAAGGAGATCCTTCAGAGACAGAACTTGTTTTCCACGCGATATTCACAAATAATTCCAGTGATTCAGATTCAGTATTGGTAAAACGGGAGATATTGTCTATTCTGGATGGTGTTCACGATCAGCTATGTTGGGGGTTGTGTTATGCGCCAAATACAGAGCCGGTTTTTATTTCCCCATCGGGAATAAGGATTGATGAAGGTCAATCGACAGAAGATTTTACTTTCTCCGGACATTACTTATCGCAGGAATATGATATGCCAATCGGTGTAATCGGCATAACTTTATTTAAATATACCTTTTTTAACGCAAATGATGAAGACGAAAATGTTGTTGTGGTTGTTAAATATGACACATCACCCGATGGCATTACAGACCAGCTAATGGTCAATGGTTTCGTGTCTGAAATCTATCCAAACCCTGCTACTTCATTGGTAAATCTGGATTATGAGTTAACACCTCAGGTGAAAAAAGCAAGCTTAAGAGTGATGAACCTGTTAGGTGCCGTTGTGAAAGATGTGGAACTCAATAAAAACGCTTCAAATCAAAGACTGGATGTGTCTGACCTGACAAGTGGCGTGTATTTTTATTCTGTTATCATCAATAACGAAGTATATAAAACAAAGAAGCTTATAGTGAATTAAGATATTATTAATGACAAAAAAAAACCGGCGATTAGCCGGTTTTTTAATGCCCTGTAATTTCATTTACAAATTGAAAACGGCTTTGAATTTCTCAACTTCATCCAGTTTTTCCCAGGCAAAAAATTGAACCTTTTTCATATACACCGAGTGGCCTTCTGTATCCAGTTCTTTTACACTGCCTTCAGCCTCGTAACGAAGTTCTACAACCGCTTCAAATGGTTCGCGGCCAAAATGCCCGTAGTTGGAGGTTTTTTGGAAAATCGGATTTTTAAGCCCAAATCGTTTAACGATCTGATAAGGTGTCATATCATAAATATCCGACATCTTTTTTGCAATTTCACCATCTGTTAATGTCTTTCCTGAATCGTCAGTAACTTTAGCGGTTCCGTAAGTATTGATATAAAATCCAACTGGTTTGGCTACGCCAATGGCATAAGCAACCTGCACAAGAATACGATCAGCAATGCCTGCCGCTACCATGTTTTTTGCCAGATGGCGTGCCGCGTAAGCAGCTGATCTGTCAACCTTAGATGAATCCTTACCTGAAAAAGCACCACCGCCATGGGCGCCGTGACCGCCATAGGTATCAACGATAATTTTACGGCCTGTTAAACCTGTATCTCCGTGCGGCCCACCGATCACAAATTTTCCAGTGGGATTTACCAATAGTTTATAATTGTGATTGAATAATTCCCTGACGCTTTCCGGATGCGATGCCTTTACTTTTGGAATGATATACCGTTCCACATCAGCTTTAATGGTATTCTGCATTTCTTCCTCTGAAGTAAAATCGTCATGTTGGGTAGAGATAACGATGGTGTCAACTTTTAGCGGTTGATCATGGTCATCATACTCAATAGTTACCTGCGATTTTGAATCGGGTCTCAGGTACTTCATTACTTTACCTTCTTTTCGTATGCCAGCCATTTCAAAAAGAATGTCGTGGGCTAATTCGGAGGTAAGGGGCATCAGGTTTTCAGTTTCGCGGCAGGCGTAGCCGAACATCATGCCTTGGTCGCCGGCACCCTGGTTTTCGTCCGATTCACGAACAACACCCTGCCTGATATCTGATGATTGCTCATGAATGGCTGATAACACAGAACAGGAATCGGCATCAAAACGATATGCGGCTTTGGTGTAGCCAATGCTTTTTATAACTTCCCTGGCTGTTTTCTCCAGGTCAACATATGCATTCGATTTTACTTCACCTGACAGGAATGCCAGCCCTGTTGTAACAAGCGTTTCACAAGCTACTTTTGATTCCGGGTCCTGCTTGAGCATCTCGTCTAAAATAGCATCTGAAATTTGATCGGAAACTTTATCAGGATGTCCTTCTGAAACGGACTCTGATGTAAATAAATATGACATAATAAAATATTTTAAAGTTTAAGGGAAGAAAGATTGATCGGAAGGCTAAAATTGCTTTAGCATTTTTTTAGGTGGTTGCAATCAATCAAATCTGTCCACAAAATTATATAGTCCTGAAAAAGGATGTGCAAAAATAAATAATATTATTATAGGATGAATTAAAAGTGAGAAATATCAGCTATTGTTTGGTGAGCCGGCGAAAAACATCTTCAATTTTAAGTTCCTGACGCGAAAGAGACAGTACATTGTAATTATGGGCAACAGCAAATTTGAAAATATCCTCGCGGATGTCTTTATTTCCTGAAGCTTCGATCAGCCAGCTTTTTTCTGAGATTTTTTCCACCCTTAATACATGCCCAATTTCCATCAGTTCTTTTTCAGGGATATCTTCCTTAAACTCTACCCTGAATTGCAGGTTGCTGGCAGATAAACCCGATAAATTGGCAGTGGAGTCATCAGCCACAATTTTACCCTGGTCGATAATAATTACCCGGTCGCAAATGGCTTCCACCTCCTGCATGATGTGGGTGGAAAGAATCACTGTTTTTTTCTTTCCGAGATCGGTGATGATCTTTCTGATATCAACTATCTGGTTTGGGTCAAGCCCGGATGTGGGTTCATCCAGAATTAGAATATCCGGGTCATGAATGAGTGCCTGTGCCAGGCCTACCCGCTGGCGGTATCCTTTTGATAAAGCGCCGATCTTTTTATGATATTCCTTATCCAGGCCGGTAAGTTTGATGGTTTCTGTAACGGCTTTTTCCGCGGACTTTTTTGAACTGTACATGTTGAATACAAAACGAAGATATTCCTTCACATACATATCGTGGTACAACGGATTGTGTTCAGGCAGATAGCCAATTAACTGCTTTATTTTAAGAGCATCCTCCTGCACATTCAATCCATTGATAAATGCCTCGCCTGAACTGGGTGCAAGGTAGGAAGTTAAAATTTTCATCAGGGTGGATTTTCCGGCGCCGTTGGGGCCTAATAATCCCACCACTTCACCTTGATCAATCTGCAAGTTTATATTGTCCAGCGCCTTTTGCCGGTCGTATAGTTTCGAAATGCCTTTAACGGTAACCTGTCCCATTCTTGATTGAATTTAAGAACGTCAAATTTAGTAAAAAGCAATATGGAAACATTTAAATTAAACAAATTTGGTTAATCGGAAAATAGTTTCTATTTTTGCAGCCCGATTTTTAGGGCTTTGGATTAAACACCTTAAGAAACAATAAAATAGATGAATACGTTGAGTTATAAAACTGTA
>JAZBOW010000209.1:0-8969 GCA_036351335.1 Bacteroidales bacterium
ATTTTGGAGGTGCAAAAATAGTAAAAAAAACCAATTAACAAATATTTGTTTGCATTTTTCATTTCTGTTTCCTGAATAATAACCAGGAACTTATATTTATTTTCCTGTAAGGGCTTGCATTGACCAAAAAGATACCGGAAAGTATGAGCAAGAAACAAATAAAAAAGAGCCAGTGAAATTTCTCCCCGTCAATCAATGCCCAGATGATAGCTACCACGGGAATCAGGTAGGTAACTGAAGAAGCAAAAACCGCGCTGCTGATCTTAATGAGTTTGTTGAAAAAGATCAATGCCAGGCCGGTTCCGGCAATCGATAAAATAAGCAAATAACCCAAACCCGTATGGGTCGTTGTATCCGTCATCAGTTTGTGCGGTATATCACTAAAGAAAACCACATACACCGTTAACGGGATGCCAATATAGAAAAAACTGAATGTGGTGATAACAAGGGATGTAAGCTCTTTCAGGAATACCTTGATGAAATTCACATTAAATGCATAACAAATGGTAGCAAGAACAACCAGCATAGCATACTTGAAATTAAAAGTAAAACCCGAATCTGAGCTTACATAAATTAAGGCCATGGCTCCGGCCATGGCAATGAAAACGCCCAGGATATTGTACCATTTGGTTTGCAGCCGGAAAAATAGCAGTCCCAATAAAAGTGTAAAAAGAGGGGTGAGTGAATTCAGCGTGCCTGCAAGGCCGCTGTCGATCACGGTTTGCGCTTTTGCAAATAGCAGGGCGGGTAATAAGCTTCCAACAAAGCCTGACAGCGTTAAATAGAGGAAATGTTTTCTACTGATCGACCTGAAATGGATGACGGCAACAGGGAGCAGAAAAAGAAAACTGAGAACAACCCGTAACAGGCCAACTTCGGTAGCATTAAAATAAAGCAAGGATTTTTTAATGAGAATAAATGAGCTGCCCCATACAAGCGCCAGCGTAACAAGAATTACCCATGAGAAAAGCGTATTGTTTTTTGCTTCCAATTGATCAGATTAGGGCTGCAAATCTAATAAATTTAAACAGCGTGTGTACATGTATATCCTTTCAGTATATCGACGGATCGCGATGTTTAGATTAGAAATTATTGCATACTTTTGTTGTCAAACATCAAAAGGCGCATAAAACTTCTGGTGTTTCCCTGAAATATTAACTAAATTAAATAATTCGCTGTAGTTATGGATGATCAGCAAAGGCTGATAAAGGGATTAAGAAAAGGGGATAAAAAGATTTTTGAAGAAATATACAGGTCATATTATACCCCTCTGTGCTTCTATTGCTTGAGGTATGTAGGTGAAATGGAGGAAGCGAAAGAAGCAGTGCAAACAATTTTTCTTAACCTATGGCTGAAACGGAGGGATATTGAAATAAACACATCGGTAAAATCCTATTTGTATAAGGCGATACAAAATTATGCTTTAAACCAGCTACAGCAGGAAAAGACCAAACAGAAATATATGATCAGGAAGGCCCATTTTGCAAAATTAAACAGCGAGAATGGGGAACTTAAAATGGAAGAAGAGGAATTGAAAAAGGTGATTAAACTGGCCATTCTCAATCTTCCGGATAAGCGAAGGGAAATATTTGAGTTAAGCCGTTTTGAAGACATGAAATATGCCCAAATAGCAAAGCGGCTTGCAATTTCAGTAAAAACGGTTGAGGCGCAAATGTCAAAATCGCTGGAGTATCTGAGAAAAGTACTGAAAGAGTATATGCCGTGTATTCTTTTGTTATTAAGCGGGTTAACAGGTCTAATATAAGCTGATAAGGGATATAAAGAATAGGTTTAAAAAAATATATGTTTTTTTTTAACATTTCAAATAAGGGTAAAATGCAATCTGGTTGTCTAATAGGTACATTCGCATAATATTAAAGATATAAGCGTTGAAGGAAGAGGATAAAAATATGGAGCTTTTGGGAAGATATTTGTCAGGAAACTGTTCTGACAAAGAGAAGATTATTATGGAAACCTGGTTAAATCAATCAAAAGAAAACCAGGCAACTTACAAAGCATATAAGCAGGTTTGGGAAGCTACCAGTAATGGCCTTCAAGAAGAAAGTCTGAATATTGATCAGGGCTGGGAAGAACTGAACAGAAAAATTGCAGTATTTGAATCGGCAGATGTATTTGAAAGCAGCCGACGCTTCATAAGTAAAAAAACCATGTTTGTATTGGCGCGCATAGCAGCCATATTTTTGGTAGCATTTGGTGTATACTACGTTTTTAATAGCGTAATGCAAAAGCAAGAGCCCGCCACAATCGTTCAAATGGCAACGGAAGACATGCAGCAATCACTCGTGTTACCTGATGGATCAGAAATCACACTAAATACAGGATCGGAAATCAGCTACCCAGATTCTTTTGGTGCAGATAGCAGGCAAATAGAATTCGAAGGAGAAGCGTTTTTCAATATTGCACACAATCCGGAAAAACGATTCATCATAAGATCAGGCGAATTGCAAATAGAAGTGCTGGGTACCTCATTTAACCTTAGCACATGCCCTGAAGGCGAAGAGATGATCCTTTATCTTGAAAGTGGCAAAGTACTCTTTTCATCCATGGATCTTCAAGATGGTAGTATTAGGGAACAGCTGATTTTAACACCCGGCCAAAAAGGTGTGTATAATAGAAATAGCGGACTGATTTGTAAGTCTGATTTTTTAGGACAGAACTACCTGGCATGGAAAACCGGAATCATTGAATTTGAAAAAACGCCCCTACCGGAGGTCTTCAGCATGCTCGAAAAAACCTATAACATACAAGTGGAAACTGAAAATTCCCTTGAAAATTTATGTTTAACCGCCCGGTTTGAGAACGAAACTCCTGAGAGTATATTTGAAACCATTCATACGATATTCGGGATAAACTATCGTATCAATGGCCAGACCATTCAATTAAACTAAATCCTTACTTATTTTTTTCACAAGTATTTTTGTAGATTAGTGCTCTCAATTGCGCTGCTTTTTTTGCAGCTGTAATTTTAGCGTGCAATGATGCAAAAACTTAGCGAAAACAAAACTCTCCAAATGCATACAAAACGTATTTGTACGCTTTGCTTCATACTGATATGGCTGCAATGTGCACTTACGCCTATGTACGCCCAGTCGGGTGAAAGCCTCAACTTTCAAAATGAAAAGCTATCATATGTGTTGGAAAAAATATCTGAAGTAAAAAGCCTCAACTTTTCCTACGATGCCAATGATCCGGTGTACAACACAACCATAAACTATGCTTTGTCGGATGAAGAGCCCGATATCATGCTCGATAAAGTACTCTCAAAAACAGGGTTGGAGTATAAAAAAATTGGTAATCAGATCGTGCTTTTTCACCTGGAAGAAAGGGAAATACCTGAACAAACTGAAGTCATAGTGATACCCGATGAAGAAGTGCCCTCCATTGATGAAACAGCTGAGGTGATCTCCTTTTACGAAATAGATACCATTTACATTCAGGATACAATTTATAAAATTGATACAATTCGTGTTTCCGATACTGTTTTTATAGAAAAAGAAAAACCGGAAAAGCAAACGCCCTCAAAAATAAAAGATCTGCCTGTTGACTTTTTCCAAAAAGAAACAAATCGAGATAAGGGATGGGCAGGGGGCGTATTTGTTGCACCTTTATTGTCCGATTTTTCCCTGGTTGAAAACAACATTTCGTTTACCCTCAGAAGCTTCTCACTCGGCATTGATGTTGTTAAATTGGTTAATCGCTGGAATTTTGCATTCGGATTTCGACTTTCCCACTTTAGCCAGCAGTTTACGCAGCAGTATTCAGTCAACTCCGGTGGCAATTATCAAACTGACACAATCGATATATATTATACAGTTGTTGAAGCGGATACATCCTGGTATTATGTTACAGATTCAAGTTGGATACCACTGGACAGTAAGGAATATAACTACGAAAGATCAAATGCAGTAGGTTATTTGGAGGTGAATGCCGCAGCCTCATATGATTTTTACAAGACTACCAACCTGAGGATATACGGCAAGATCGGGGGGCAGTTTGGCTGGATGATTTACAGAGACGGAATAGCAATTCCTGATGAAGCAAATGCCGAAGGTGTGCCTTTTTCTGATTTACAATTTAATACCACCTATGCCTTGTCTGCAGGGCTGGGACTAAAATCCAGGATGACCGACAGGATGGATTTTAACGCGGAACTTTACTATGTTCGATATTTCAATCAGTTGGTTAAGGAATACGAATTTGACAATAAACTAAACGCGATAGGCCTGAAGGTCGGGCTTATTTACTATTTTTAGCATAAAATGCTACTTTTATAACAATGGCAGTTTCTCAAACATACTGGCAAGCCAAATGTAATCAGGTAAATTTCCTGATGGCACCGATCAAGGGCTGGCTGTTTAAATACCTGCTATTATTCATGTTTTCAGTTTTATTCACAAGCAATGTGATCGGCGAAGACATATTTGTAGGCGGGAACCTGGAGCAGGACGAAGTATGGACAAGCGAGCATACGTATATTGTGACCCAGGATCTTAAAATACAGAGGCACGTAACCCTTACGATTGAACCGGGCGTGCAGGTAAAAATTAACCAGGGCCGAGGCATTTTTATTTACGGAAGTCTGATAGCTGACGGGCAAACAGGCGATGATATTGATTCCATCAGATTCGTGGCCAACCACCAGACCAGGTGGCAGAACTGGAAGTGGAAAGGCTTAATTTATATTGGCGTTAAAGAAACCCAGGAAAATCTACTGTCGTACGTGAGTATATCAAATGCCGAAACAGCTATTGATATTTATGTGTCCGAAAATATAACCATTCAGCACGCGCACATCTATCAAAACCAGATGTTGGGAATTGCTATTTCAAACAGCCATTTGATCGTGATTGAAAATTGCCGGATTCAGCAAAATTATGATGGGATTGAGATCATTTCCGAAAGTTCAGACACCACCTCAAATGTGCAGATTACACATTGTAACTTGAAAAATGCCAACCACAATATCTACATCTACAAAAAAGCGAACAGCATATTAGCTTCGAATACCATTTCCAATAACCATATTGAAGGTGCCAACAATGGCATCTGGATGGACAACGGTGGTGGGATTTCAACGGGTATTAATAGTATTGAACGTAACATCATCATCAATAATGGTAATGGAGCGGGCTATGGCTTGCTTATTTCACTGGACTCTGTTCTCATAAAGAACAACATTTTTTGGAAAAATCATATTGGCATATCCTATGAGCAAAATGCAAAGGCAACACGTGTATTGAACAATAGTTTTTATCAAAACTACAGGAGTGTTATTTTGTCAGAAGGATCAGTACAAAACAGCCTTGTAAACAATACGTTCGCAGTTAATGAGCTCACTTTTTCAGAAATAGGCGAAACGGAAGGAACTTTTTTTAATCACAATAATTTATTTCCATTTAAAGGCCAGGAGAGCATCCTGAGCAATACAACAGCGAATGATATTTCTATTGGATGGAATTATTGGAATACAATAAATGAGAGTGACATAAGGCTTTTAATTTGGGATCAGCTTGATGATCCGGTACTTGGCCTGGTGACTTTCAATCCCATTTTAACAGAAGCTGATACCACAAATCCGGTTTCTCCGCCGCTACTTGTAAAAAAACAACTTGTAGAAGAGCTCGTTAAATTGTCCTGGCCCGGGAATCCTGAAGGGGATTTATCCGGTTACAGGGTCTTTTATGGCGATTTTGAAGATTATAGATTTACAAATCAACTTGAAACAGGGACAGATACAAGCTATATTTTAACAGACGTTTCAATATTCGATTCGATAGCTGTTACAGCAGTTGATATGACTAGCCAGGAAACAGACAGGCAGGTGCTTGGATATGAAAGTCCTTATGCTTTTGCCGTATTGTATCCCTATGCAGGACCCGATTCTATTATTTGTAAGAGTGTAAGCGAATTTAAAATCACCAACAGTACGGTACCTTATACCTATCAAAATTTAAATTGGTCTACTGATGGAGATGGTACTTTCGATAACGCCGGCATCTTACACCCCATTTATTACCCGGGCCCCCAAGATGTAGAAAATGGCATTGTGCACATAACTTTAAATGCAGAAGCCAACGGAAAGTTTTTAAGTGATGATTTCAAACTGACAATTATCGGTGATCCCCTTGTTTTTGCGGGCAATGATACCATAGTTTTTATGGATGCACATTTACAACTGATACATGCAATTGCTTCAAATTACGACCAGTTAAACTGGATGAGCACTGGCGATGGCAGTTTCGATACCAGCTTTGTTTTACATCCGACTTATATACCCGGCCCTCAGGATATTTTAGATGCTTCTGTTGATCTCATTCTTATTGCTGATTCTGAATGTGGTTCGGCTACCGATACGATAAGCATATTGTTTAAGCCATTTTATTCTGTCGAAGGCCGGCTTTGGTATGAAGACCAGAAAGTTAATGGAGGTATGGTAGTTGTGATTCTTGATGACGATAGTGAAGCCAGGGCCGTAAAATCGGCCACCACAAATACCGATGGTTATTTTATGTTTGATAAATTATTTTCCGGGACGTATTATGTGTATGGAGTACCTGACACTGTGAACAACCAGGGGATGATCCCGGCTTATTATGTGAATCAGTTGCAATGGCAGCAAGCCTATAAATTACCGGTAGAAGCGAATGTATATGATATTGACATACACTTGCCTGCTATTGATTATCAACTTCCGCTAGGAGAAGCATCAATATCCGGTCATTTCGTAGAACCACCTGCAGATAAGTTCTTTTCGGCAGAAGTTTTTTGCCAGTCGTGGTTTGAAGAAAATGCAACAAACAGGTTTTGTAATGGCGGCGTTTCAAATATCACTGTGTTTTTACTGAATTCTGATGCGACTAAAATTCTGGATTATACCCTAACGGATTTGAATGGGGATTTCTATTTCAATAATTTACCATTTGGCAACTACATCGTCGATGCGGAGAAAACAGGCTATCAAACAAATATGTCACCGCTTATTGGGCTATCGCCTTTGCATAAGCATGAAACAGGTGTGACGCTGGAAGTAAGCGGAAATAAAATTGGGATTTACAGAAATAATTCAGGTCCAGTCTTCACGGATGAATTTAATATCTATCCTAATCCGGCAAATACTGAGCTGAACCTGGTCATTTCTTCAAACAAATTAAACACTTCCTCAAGCTTGATAATCTCTAATGTATTCGGACAAATTGTATTAAGCAGGAAAGTGACAATTCATAACCCTGAAGGTCTTGAAGTAATCACACTTTCTATAGAACAATTCCCGGCCGGTATGTATGTGGGGATATTAGGCAATCAAAAATTCACGTTTATTAAAAACTAAACTTTTTAAACAAATCGCAAGGATGTGTTCCAAGCTAAATCCTGCATTTGTATCAAATGACTTCACCCGCCATACAAACTAAACACAGTCACCTTGCACCAACCATTTTTCGTTCCAGTAATTTTTATGTGAAATTTTTGTTAAAAAAACCAATAAACAGTAAGGGTAAAAGGCATTTTAACTGTCATATGAGCAACAAATAATGTTAGGAAAGTTAACAATCAGTTGTTGATAATATGTATTTACCTTATTGTCAGGTGATTAATTATTATTAACTTTATGCCAACATATGAGTTGCGGATAAGAGATTGAAGAATATTGCTGGTAATACTGAAAAAAAAGTTCATTTTTTAAATGAATTTAAATAAAAACTAACTAAAAACTCTTATTATGAAATGCAGAAGCCCGGACTGTAAAACACAAGCAAAATACCTGACAAGCCATCCTATTTAACTTATTATCTAAAGGTTTCAGGTATTTCAATTCCAATTAAAAAATTGAAAATTTAATTCAATACAAATCATTTATTATTAACAAAAACTATTAAAATGAAGAATTTTACAAAAATGTTTTTGATGATAGTATCTTTGATGCTATTTTCAAATTTTGTAATGGCGCAAGGAGAAGATTGTTCTGATCCTATACCCATTAATGGCGGCGCAGACCTGCTTGCAGGTTCTTATGCGGGTGCCTGGCAAACGACAGGCTACGTCAATGATTACCCCAATACATGTATGGGTAATTATGACACGGGCCCTGATGTGATTTACACTTTTGTGTTATCATCAACTGCCAATGTAACCCTAACGTTGGACCCACTCGGGACAACATATACCGGGATTGCCCTGTATGATCAGTGTCCGACCAGTAGTATCGGTTGTATTGCAAATGTGAGGAATACAAATGCCAATATTCGGACCATTTATGCAACAGACCTTATAGCAGGAACCTATTATGTATTAATTAGCAGTAACGTAGCTTTTACACCTTCTTTTAGTTATGTGGTTACAGTAGCTGCTGATGCACCTACATTGGCTACCAACCCTTCACCGGGTGATATGGCCACTGATATAGCGCCACCTCAGGTTGCCTTGGGTTGGACGCAGGGTAATAATGTGCAGGAGATGCAAATTATGTTTGGTACAGAATACCCACCAACACAAATTGCTGTCGACTGGACTGGTTCTTTAGTGACTACATACCTGGCTGATATTGATTACAACCTCCAGTATTTCTGGCAAATTAATTACAGAAATGGCACAGGAACCACAATGGGTGATGTGTGGGGATTTACAGCAGAAATTCAACCTCCTGGACATCTTACCGCAACAGCCTTTGATGGTGATGCCGGTGGAGTTGACAATGATGTACGCGTAGAATGGGAAACTTCCATAGTAGCACCTGTAAACCGTGCATTGATTGGCTATAATATATTTGAAAATGGCGTTCAGATTGCAACAGAAGTTCCGGGAGATACATACATTGTATATGATGCTCCTTACAACATGACCGCACCCGGTAATGAATACTGGGCCGTAGCTGTGTTTGATGAAGGCGAATCTGATCCTTCCAATAGTGATTTTACATTGGTGAATGGCCTTGGAACATTTGATGGCTATGC
>JAZBOW010000210.1:0-5374 GCA_036351335.1 Bacteroidales bacterium
CCAGATTGATGACTTGCTAGACGAAATTGCCAAAACCATTGAGCAGAAATACAGGGTGCTGGTCACCACACTCACCAAACGCATGGCCGAAGAACTGAGTAAGTATCTGATCAAACTGAATATCAAAACCCGCTATATCCATTCTGACATTGATACCCTTGACCGGGTTGAGATCATGCGTGATCTGAGACTTGGAAAATTTGATGTACTCGTTGGCGTGAACCTACTACGTGAGGGCCTCGATTTACCTGAAGTAGCGTTGGTTGCTATCTTGGATGCCGACAAGGAAGGATTCCTGCGTTCCGAAAGATCGTTGACACAAACGGCAGGAAGAGCAGCCCGTAACCTTGACAGCAGGGTGATCATGTATGCCGATAAAATGACCCATTCGATGGAGCGGACGATTGAAGAAACCAATAGGCGCAGGGAAAAACAACTCAGGTATAATATGGAGCATGGCATCACACCCAAAGCCATTATCAAATCGGTGGATTCCATCATGGGGCAAACGGCTGTAGCCCGTGTCAAACATGTTGAGCATGCGTATTACGAAAAATCAGACCAAGGTATTGCTGCCGACCCGGTGGTACAGTATATGAGTGCCGAAGCCATAAGGAAAGCAATTGACAAGAATAAAAAGGATATGCAGGCAGCCGTAAAGGTGCTTGATTTTATTGAAGCTGCCCGGCTCAGGGATGAAAATATCGAACTGGAAAAGCTGTTGGAGAAGAAAGCTTAATCCATTTTTATTAGTTGCCCTGTCCCGTTTATTTGACTATTTATATCAGGATCCCCTGTATAATACACGTTACCGCTTCCATTGATTACCACCGTCATTTCATTATTTACGTGAATATAAATATCACCTGAGCCTTCAGTAGTTATTGTACAGATATCAACTATCAATGTGGAAGCCTGGATACTTCCGGCACCTCCAATGTAAAAACCACTATTTCCTGCACTTCCTGTTAATTGTGCATCACCCGATCCATTTATGTATAAACTAACGAATTCTGCTGTAAAAGAGCTATTTATTGTTGCAGCGCCGTTTGTTTCAAAACGTAATTGATCAGTAGTGATATTGTGAGCTTCTATTTTACCTGCACCCTCTAATGTGATACCTTCAAATTGTGGTGCTGTGGCTGTAATTTCAATTGTATTTTGTGTTGAATAACAAGCATCATCATTGGTTCCAATATTCAGAATACCATTACTCACATTGGTGCTTATGATCGGTAAAATATTTGAATCACCAAACAAATCTACCTGAGAAATACTGGTTTGTGAAAAACTGATGTTATAAGCTCCATTTGCAGTAATGTGACTGAAATTACCGACAACCCGCGTCTCTTGCGTCAAATCACCATTTCCAACAATACAATCGTTATCATTGTTTTTCTTACAGCCTGAAAAGTATATAATGAATGTAATAAGTGTCAGGAATAATGCTGAATTTTTCATGGTTATTTAAAATTAAATCATTTATCTATATTATTAAAAACTTTTAAAAATCCTTGCCTGCGAAACTCCCGGTGCCTGGATATCAAGATCCATAAAATAGCCAAATGCTGTTTGAGCACATTCATAATCCGCGTTTTTCATCCTTGCCTCTACCCTGTCGAACAATTCCTTTGTATAATTCGCGTCTGCTTTGGTTTCAGCCAGGTGCGCAAACGAATGCAAGAGAACGGATTTTGTATTGTTTTTCTTAGCTGCCCACTTCAGATTCTTCACCATTTTGGTCTCAACAGATTTGATGTCCGATTCATCTGCTTCTTCCGCATGAATGAAAGCCACCATGGTATTTTCAAAAAATTCGCCTTTTGTAATTTCTTCAAACTCATCCAGTGTTTTCACAGTCGGTTGGTATCCGAACTTATCGCAGTATATCATCAGTAATTTCACGGTGTTTTTTGTTTCGAAGTTATAAATAATAGGTTAATTTTGACCTTCTTATTAACAAGATTTTTCAACGCATAATTTAAATCCCATATCAGTTGGATAATTTACTTCAAAAAGCATACGATCCTGATCTGTTCAGAAAAGAGGGGCATGCACTGGTAGAACAGTTGGCAGCCTACCTCGAAAATTCCATCAGCGGGGCCACTGAAAAGGTCATCAAATGGCAACAACCGGATGATCTTTATGATCATTGGAAAGATTACCTTCAAAAAGGGGTTTCCTCCCAGCAATTTTTCTCTGATCTGATTGACCAGTCCATTCAATTGCATAACCCCCGTTACATGGGTCACCAGGTAGCCGTTCCGCTACCGGTTACTGCGCTCGCCGGTATGGTAGGTGCACTGCTGAATAATGGAATGGCCATCTACGAAATGGGGCCCGTGGCAAGTGTACTGGAAAAATGGATTATCCAACATTTTGCGGAACTCGTTGGGCATCAGGATGGAGATGGATTTTTAACTTCAGGAGGCACACTGGCCACTTTAACAGCACTTTTGAGTGCCCGGCAAGCGATTTTGAAAAATGATGTCTGGGAAAATGGCATGGAAGATCGACTTGCCATCATGGTTTCAGAGCAGGCCCACTACTCGGTTGATAAAGCCGCAAGAATCATGGGACTTGGCGGAAAGGGCATTATTAAAATTCCGGTTGATTCAACATTTAAAATGCAAACCGATCAATTGGAACCCCTGTTTAAAAAGGCGGAGAATGATGGGCTGAAGGTGATCGCGGTAGTGGCAAATGGCTGCTCCACTTCTACAGGTACTTATGATGATTTGGAGGCTATTTCAAAATTCTGTGAATCAAAAAATATTTGGTTTCACCTGGATGCGGCTCATGGAGGCGGTGTCGTTTATTCACCCAGGTACAAACATTTATTAAAGGGTATTGAAAAGGCTGATTCAGTCATTATCGACCTGCACAAAATGTTAATGGGCCCCGCTTTAAGCACCCTTGTCCTTTTTAAGAACAGCGACGACTCCTATAAAACTTTCAGCCAGAAAGCCCAGTACCTGTGGGAGAATGAACAGGACAAAGAATGGTATAATTATGCCAAGAGAACACTGGAATGCACCAAACTTATGATGAGTGTCAGATTCTATGCAATCATCCAGGCATACGGAACAGAAATATTTGATGAATATGTTACCCGCCAGTACGACCTGGCCCGGGAATTCGCTGAAATGATCGAAAATCAACCTGATTTTGAGCTGGCTGCACAACCCATGTCGAACATTGTCTGTTTCAGGTGTGCACCACAAAATGTAGCTGATCTGAATGAACTGAACGGACGAATAAGGAGAAAAAGCCTGGAAAACGGCGATTACTATATCGTTCAGACAGAATTGAATGGTAATATCTACCTGAGGGTCACGCTGATGAATCCATTTACCGAAACCTCTCATCTAAAGTCTCTTTTAGAAGAAATAACCAAGATGGCTGTGAATCATAAATAAACCAACTGAAACCAAAAGCTTATAGTGAGCTTATTTTAAACAAGATAGCATGAAATTATTTTTACCCCTTTTAATGTTGGCTTTCACCCTGACCCTGTTTTCACAAACAGATCCGGTTGTTGAAAAAATTATCGAAATCGGAAAAACCGACAACCAAACCATGGACCACCTGGATGTATTGTGCAACCGGTTTGGGGGCAGACCCATTGGTTCGGATGCCTATGAAAATGCAGCCGAATGGGCAGCTTCCAAATTTAGGGAATGGGGCATCGAAGTCGATATGGACTTAGCTGGAGAATTGCCTGTAGGATTTAACCGTGGCCCTTGGTTTGGACGCATGTTGAGCGCAGATGGTATGAATCTGCATTTTGCCACACCATCCTATACCTCAGGAACAAAAGGAGTTCAAACGGGTCATGTATTGCTTGAACCTACTACCCAGGCAGAATTTGACAGGATGAAAGGAAGGCTTAAAGGTGCATGGGTTTTGATTGGAGGAGAAAACAACGGTTTCCCCATTGATATTTCCGCAGAAGCAGATATAAAACGTGACTCCATCATCAAGGCAAATGAAGAGATTGCTAAGCAAAATGCTGAAATCAGGCGCCGGAACAGGGAGATCAGTGAGACAGAAAACAAAAAAGAAGAAATTCCTTATATCGAAGAGCCGGCCCTTTTTTATAACCAGATGCGTGAGGCTGGGATCCTGGGTATCATTCAGTCTTCCGCAGTTCCTATTCGTGTGATGTACGACAGGAAGAACCTGATGGATATGACATTCGACAACCTGCCCACCGTACCCGATATCAAACTGGACGAACATCAATATAAGATCATCGAACAAATGGCCAAAGAAAGACGCTTTTTTGAACTGGAGTTTGATATCAGAAACCACTTTAAAATGGGTCCTGTCGAATATCATAATGTCATCGGTATAATTCCGGGTACAGAATTTCCTGACGAAATTGTAATCATGGGAGCACATCTCGATTCATATGACGTGGCCACAGGTGGCGTTGATGACGGTTCGGGTGTAACGCCTACGATGGAAGCTGCACGGCTTATCATGGAAGCAGGCGGTAAGCCTAAACGAACCATATTGGTTTGTTTGTGGTCGGGTGAAGAGTTTGGCCTGCTGGGGTCAACCAGTTGGATTGAAAGAAATGAAGATAAACTGGACAAGATTTCCAATATGTTTAACCGGGATGGAGGGCCAACGGTACCAGCTACCATGGAAGTATCTGAAGCCATGTGGGATGATATGACAAAGATATGCGAGCCCGTCAATAGCATCAACCCTGACTTTCCATTGAAATTGGTAAAAAGAGAACCGCGTGAACGACCGAAAAAACCCTGGGGAACTGACAGCGGACCATTTGCTGTAAAAGGGGTTCCAACATTAGGCTTCTGGAATGCAGACCCCAAAGGCTATAACTTCAGCTACAGGGAGATATGGCATACAGAAAGGGATTTATACAATAAAAGTATTCCTGAGTACCAGGAACACGCTGCCATTGTTACGGCAGTTGTTGTGTTTGGAGTTGCCAATCTCGATCACCTCCTCTCAAGGGAAAGATATTATGTTGAGTCTGAAATAGAAACGAAAGAGAAGAAAAATAAAAACTAAGATTATTTAGATTCTGAATCCAAGGTGTAAAGTTTATTCATTACTATTTCAAAGCGACTTTCCATTTCCAAATCGCTCTCTTTTTCTCAAATTATGTACTACCTTTGATGCTTAGGTTTTAAGTTAACGATTTATGCCAAACACACCTCTTGCCGAGCAGCTTCGCCCCCAATCGCTTTCCGAATATATCGGGCAGGAGCATCTGGTAGGAGAAGGTGCTATTTTAAGGCGCAGCATCGAATCGGGCAATATCCCTTCCATGATCCTCTGGGGCCCTCCGGGTGTTGGGAAAACTACTTTGGCACATATCATCTCACAAACCCTCGAC
>JAZBOW010000211.1:0-27445 GCA_036351335.1 Bacteroidales bacterium
CCAAAACATGAAACATCTTGAGTCTCGACTGTAGCATCAAGCGTACAGAAATATATTGTAAATGAGTGTTCAGGGGTTGTACAATCAAAATCGGGATCAGGGTACATCGTTATTACTACTGAACCATTAGCGATATCAGCAGCACTTGGTGTATATTGAGTTGTAGTAGCTGGATTAGGATTAAATGTTCCGGTTCCAGAAGTTGACCAAAGAACTTCATCACCAAAAGGATTCCCGTTATTTGCCCAAGAATAAGTACCTTCTAATGCAATTGGGTTTAAAGGAGAGGCAAAAAAGTCTATTTCACCATTAGCAACAATGTAATCTGGCATCATAACACTTGATGAAGCATGTTCTCTGTATGCGTACCACCAAGTATTAATGGTGTTTCTATTTCCATATTGTGGCGTATTGTTAGATCCAGTAAAACCATTCCAAGTATGACATCCACCAGGAGGGGTTGTTGATGGTGTACATCCACCCAAATTAACAAGAGGGGATCCTGTATAGGATGGATATGCAATGTTTGAATCATCCCAGTAAAAATCTAAAACGTAACCAGGAGGTGATGCAGGTCTTACTGTTGATGCTGAAAAACCAAATTGGTTTTCCTCTATATCATAAACAGGAAAATGAAATGCTGCTTGGGCAAAAGTAACTACAATTACAAAAGTTTCATCCACCTCAACCAAGTTATCATTACCATCAAGGCCATCCCATGGAATACATACAGTAAATGGAGGAGGTAATAATGGATCAGGATCAACATGCGCAACTAATATTCTGTCAGCTGTGCCAGGTGAGTAAATACCATCCGGAGCACCTTCGGGGTGAAGATCAATTAAAGCTTCAACATCACCACTTCCATAAACTGTTACATTAATACAATTGTCATCTATGGCACATCTATTAAGGTGTATATCGGTAATCTGATCCTGATAACTTCCATTTTGCCAAATGTTAATATCCGGATCTGTTAGAAAAACTTCATATTCAGGTGAAGTTGCCAACGCGTTTTTCACACTTTTCCTGTCTTGAGCAGCATTGCCCGTATTGCCAGTACCTGTGCTATTAAAAGACACATTAAAATACCAGGGGCGAAATCCTGCACCGTCGTAATCAATTTTAGATACAAAACCTTCCTGAGTAACATCTCCTGCTGTATGACCTATGTCAGGTGCAAAAACATAAAATGCACCATTGAAATTTGTATTTGCATCGGGTAACGATAATGCCCAGCGTTTTGACCAAACCCGGCCATCAATTGAATTTGTGCCCGCAGCGACCGTTATATCATAATAATTATAATGCAACTCATAGGTTGATCCGTAAGTTCTTTCGAATTCAATCCAATAATCTCCTGCTGGGTGACCTGCTGGGTTAAAAACAAAAGCATCGTATCCATTTGTTGTACCATCAATACCGTTTGGGCCATTAACAGCTTCACTCCACCCTGAAATATTTGAAGTTGTTCCATCTAATAGCTGCGGACCATAAACTACATTTCCATTCGGATCTAAAATACGAAACCTTGAATTTAGACTACTTCCGGTTGGAGTACTTTTTGCCCTGCTAAAACCCAGATATACTTTTTCTGAATTAGGATTCTGAACCCTGATATAAAGTCTTTGCTCATCGGACGACCCGAATCTTGCAAATCTTCCATAAGTTGAATTGTTCACACAAAGAGAAACCTCATCAGAACTATTTGGTGCTGTTTGTTTAGTACCTTCTCCAAAACTCAGGATTGAAGTCAAACCTAAGAAGAGTGCTATAAGGATTTTGGCTTGGAAATTTGGAGTAAAATATTTCATGGTAAATATTTTTTGATCTTTTTAAGCTAAAAGTGATAAGTCAGAGACAAGATTTGTAAAGTTATTCACTGGTGTATTGAAATCGATAGAACCGATAATCACACCATCAGGAATCGGCACATAGGTGAACACAACAGTTCTGCCTTCATTTTCAGGACATGAGCTATTAATTGCTTTAATTTCAGTGCAATTCCACCTGTCATACTGGTTTCCGAAAGGCAGGCTGAGTTTTACAATAAAGTCATAGGTTTCACCGGGAGCCAATGTAATTTCTTCATTTAAAGGATTTAAATTCATGTCTAGTAATTCCTGATTAAAATCTAAGTTATTTTCCATAGAACTTCCATCAGGATTTTCACCAGTTGCTGAATAATCTTCCGTATAAATGGTAAATGTATTTGTTGTATTTCCCGTATTTTCAATACGTATTTGATATTGTATATTGCTGCCCGATAATTCAGCGATGTTTTCGCCAACAGTTGTTATAACGGATCCGCAATCAATAAACTGATTTTCTGATACGGTCATTGATCGTGAGTTGTTTAATTCGCTTGCAAGCATCGCTGATGTGAAAGCAATAAAGATGAACATTAAGATGGTTTGTAGGTATTTCATGACAATAATTTTTCGATAATTAAATTTTATTTATAGTAATAAACATATTAATCCTAAGTATCTTAGGAGTACTATAAATCAAAAAGAGTAAGAGTAGATGGAATACTTCTGTGGTAGTAAAGTGTTTTCATAGCTCGATAATTAATTATTTCCCTTTTTAATTTTTTATCGCTTGAAAAGCCTGCTTCAATAATTGGAATTAGAAAATGACCAGGTTGCTTGATTTAATCTTGGTCGTTTACTTGGAAAGTATGTCTCAATAATTGGAAAATAAACCTAATGTAAAATTAGAGCTTGGAAGGTATTGTTTTTCGGAAATTGTATTGTGCTTGTGTTTTTGTGCTTGTGTGTTCAATTTTCAGAATTGGAATCTGAATAGTAAAGAACGATATTGAGCGGCAAATGTAAACAAGTTTTTTTAAAAAACAATATTTTACTGTTAAAAACTTGTTAATAACCTCCACAAATATAGAAATTAAAATCCGAAAGTCAAGAAAAACATGATTTATTTCATAGTGATCATTTATTAAGTCGTCGAACAGGTTGTTCGTAAGGCTCAGGTAATCAGTTAAATGTGATATGAAAGATAGTGTGTAAAAAAAGTAATGTTTTCAAATCTGTATAGTACCCCCTATTTTGAATAAATTATTAACAAGTGAGATTTATTCATAAGGATTTTAAATTTCAGAATAGATTGGGATTTTTCTTGAATAAACTTCTTAAACCAAAATTAATACCTACTTTTGTGAAATTTTTAACAGTAAATCAAATATTATGAAACTGTCTCATATAGAGCATATTGGAATTGCAGTGAATGATTTAAACGAAGCGATTCCGTATTACGAAAACATATTGGGTTTAAAATGTTATTCCATTGAGGAGGTAAAAGATCAAAAAGTAAAGACCGCTTTCTTTAAAATTGGTCAAACCAAACTGGAACTACTTGAAAGTACTAGCCTCGAAGGACCCATTTCTAAATTTATTGAGAAACGCGGACAGGGCATTCACCATATCGCTTTTGCAGTCGATGGCATTGAAAATGCACTGGCTGAAGCAGAAGAAAAGGGTGTTAAATTGATTGATCAGCAACCACGCAAAGGTGCTGAAGGCCTTGATATCGCATTTCTGCATCCCAAATCTACTTTTGGTGTTTTGACAGAGTTCTGCGAAGACAGAAGTAAATCTTAATCAATAAGTATTAAATATTAGCATAATGACCATTGAAGATAATATTCAGAAACTGCTCAATAAACGTGAAGAAGCGAAAAAGGGTGGCGGTGAAAAGCGAATTCAATCCCAGCACAGCAAAGGAAAACTAACAGCTAGAGAACGTATCGACATGTTACTTGACGAAGGTAGCTTTGAAGAATACGACATGTTCGTTACCCACCGTACTACCGAGTTTGGACTGGACAAAGAAAAATACCTGACCGATGGTGTTGTAACTGGACACGGCACTATTGACGGACGTGTTGTATATGTTTTCTCGCAGGATTTTACCGTTTTTGGCGGCTCACTCTCGGAAACCTACGCCCAAAAGATCTGTAAAATAATGGACCAGGCTATGAAGGTAGGCGCACCAGTCATTGGTATTAATGACAGCGGTGGTGCCCGAATTCAGGAAGGGGTTCGAAGCCTGGCTGGTTATGCCGAGATTTTTCAACGCAATATTCTCGCATCAGGGGTGATCCCGCAAATTTCAGCAGTCTTTGGACCATGCGCTGGTGGCGCAGTTTATTCGCCTGCTCTTACTGACTTTGTGCTTATGAGCAAAGAAAACAGCTATATGTTCGTTACGGGTCCTAAAGTAGCCAAAACGGTTACGGGTGAAGATATTTCTATAGAAGACCTTGGTGGTCCTGATGTGCACGGAAAAAAGTCAGGTGTTGCGCATTTTATAGCTGAAGACGAGAATGAAGGCATATTGCTGATTCGCAAGTTGCTAACCTATCTGCCTCAAAATAACCTCGAAGATCCTATTGTAACAGAATGTAACGATCCGATTGACAGAAAGGAAGATCTTTTAAATGAGATTATCCCTGCCAACCCAAATCAACCTTACGATGTAACTGATGTGATTTATTCGATTGTGGATAATGGTGAATTTCTTAATGTGCAGCGAAATTACGCACAGAATATAATAACAGGCTTTGCCAAGTTTAAAGGAATGCCGGTGGGTATTGTCGCAAATCAGCCGAATTATCTGGCGGGCGTACTTGATATTAATGCATCCAGAAAAGCAGCCCGGTTTGTAAGATTTTGTGATGCTTTTAATATTCCGATCGTAACCTTGGTAGATGTTCCTGGATTTTTACCCGGAAGTGCCCAGGAATACGGAGGTATTATCCTGCATGGTGCTAAATTGCTTTTTGCTTATGGAGAAGCTACAGTGCCGAAAATCACAATTACATTGAGAAAGTCGTATGGTGGCGCGCATGACGTTATGGGATCGAAACAATTACGGGGAGATATTAATTATGCATGGCCATCAGCAGAAATTGCGGTTATGGGTCCTGATGGTGCAATTGAAGTACTGGAAGGTAAATATATCCGCTCGATCGAAGATGAAGAAGAACGTAAAAAATACAAGCGGAAAAAAGAAAAAGAATACAGAGATCGGTTTGCCAATCCTTATGAGGCAGCAAGTTATGGATATATCGACGATGTAATTGAACCCAGGAATACACGTTTCAGAATTATTAGGGCTTTACGTTCTATTGCATCAAAAAAAGATGTGAATCCGCCAAAAAAACATTCAAATATTCCATTGTAATATATCCTGATCTGCACAATCAATAGATTATGACTTTAATTTTTAAAACACCGGAACTCATATCTGAAGGTATCATTATCGCGATAACTGGTTATATGATCGTTTTTACAGCACTTGTCATGCTGTATTTCATTTTTTATTACCTGTCGAAAGCCATCGTGAAGAACACCAAGCGAAAGTTGGCAAGATTAGGGAAAATGAATCATTTAAAGGAAGATAATGAGCACATAAGCGGCGAAGTTACAGCAGCAATAGCCATGGCCATTTTCTTAAACCGCGATTTACATGACGAAGAAAGTGATATCCTGACGATTAAGAAAATCTCCAAGGATTACTCTCCGTGGAGTTCAAAGATATATGGCATGCGATATTTCAGACGATAAAATTGAATTAAGATGAAGGAATTTAAATTTACCATTAGCGGCAACGAATACGAAGTTGAGATCAAACAACTTGAAGGCGGTATAGGCAAGATAGAGGTGAACGGTACATTGTATGAGGTTGAACTACATAAAAAAGAGGAAAAAACTTCGAAAACACCCATCCTCATGCGTACGCCTGTACCTACTTCTCAAGGAGCGCATAAAATCAAAAAATCAAAAGGCGGGCTTTTTAAAGTTGCGGCACCCTTGCCGGGTAATGTGCTTCAAATATTTGTAAAAGAGGAAGATGAAGTTAAAAAAGGCGATAAATTACTTTTATACGAAGCGATGAAGATGGAAAACACTATTTTCTCCGAAAAAACGGGACGGGTTAAATCCATTAAAGTTACTGCAGGAGATGCTGTCCTTCAGGATGACCTGTTAATTGAATTGGAACTGGAACAATAGCAGACATGAATAATTTAAGAAGAGCCTATACCATTTTTGGTATCATTGTATTTCTTGGGATACTCCATTTTGTCGTTTTTCAAACACCTGGTTTTGCCAATGAGTTAGGTGAGGTGCAGCAAATTGAAAATACTTCTGCACTCGATAATGCCCAACGCGGGGTCATGAATGGCGTAAACAAATTTATCAGCTATACAGGCTTCAGAAATGCCACGCCTGGAAATATCATCATGATCCTGGTGGGCCTTGTATTCATATTTCTGGCCATTAAATATGATTATGAACCTTTGTTGCTCATTCCCATCGGAACCGGTGTAATTATTGGTAATATTCCGTTTTTCCAGGACGGTGGTATCAACCTGCAATTGGGTATTTACCAGGAAGGTAGTGTGCTGAATTACTTGTATTTTGGTGTGGTGAAAGGTGTATATCCACCCCTGATATTTCTGGGTATAGGTGCCATGACGGATTTTTCCTCCCTGATCTCAAATCCACGACTGATGTTGCTTGGCGCTGCCGCACAGGTAGGTATATTTTTAACCTTCATTGGGGCACTTTATCTTGGCTTTAATATGCCCGAAGCTGGTGCTATCGGCATTATCGGAGGTGCTGATGGGCCAACAGCTATCTTTTTATCATCAAAACTGGCCAACGGAGGGATCATCAACGGATTGCAAACCAAAAACCTGATCGGGCCTATTGCTATTGCGGCCTATTCGTATATGGCCCTGGTACCAGTGATCCAGCCACCCATTATGCGCTTGTTAACTTCTAAAAGGGAACGTGTGATCCGCATGAAACCACCCCGTTCGGTAAGTAAACTGGAGAAGATCATCTTCCCAATCGTAGCCTTGATTTTAACCACCTTTATTTCACCGGGGGCATTGCCATTGCTTGGGATGCTATTTTTCGGAAATATACTTAAAGAAAGTGGCGTTACAAAGCGTTTGGCTGATACTGCCAGAACCTCCCTGATCGATATTGTGACCATTCTATTGGGACTTACCGTAGGCGCTTCTACCCAGGCAGATGTATTCCTCACCAGCGAATCCATTCTAATATTTGTCCTCGGGGCCCTGTCATTTATTATTGCTACTGCCGGTGGTGTGATGTTTGCAAAAGTGATGAACCTGTTTAGTAAAGAAGGCAATAAAATAAACCCATTGGTGGGTGCTGCAGGTGTGTCAGCTGTGCCCGACAGTGCCAGGGTAGTACAAAACGAAGGTTTGAAATATGATTCTTCAAATCATTTGTTAATGCATGCAATGGCACCCAATGTGTCAGGGGTGATCGGCTCAGCTGTTGCTGCAGGTATTTTAATGAGTTTCTTATTATAAAGTATCAAAGCCCGATTTTTTTAATTTTGAAGAATAATTCAAAAAATAATTCATGCTAATTATAGGTATCGCCGGGGGAAGCGGCTCCGGAAAAACAACAGTTGTCAATAAAATTGTTGATTCACTCCCCAAAAAAACAGTGGTCGTTATTCCCCAGGATGCATATTATTACGACAATGGCCATCTTTCCCAGGAAGAAAAACTGAAGATCAATTTCGACCATCCCAACTCTATCGAATGGGATTTGTTAATCAAACAAATCGATCAGTTACGAAAGGAACAACCCATACAAATGCCCATGTACAATTATGTAACCTGTGCACGAGCAAAAGAAACCATTACCATTGAACCAAAAAAGGTGGTAATTGTTGAAGGGATATTAATACTCGGAAACAAGGAACTCAGAAAACGTATGGACATCAGGTTATTTGTTTCAACGGATAATGACGACCGGTTGATCCGCATTATGAGAAGAGACATTGTAGAGAGAGGACGTTCATACAATGATGTACTTAACCATTACGAAAAATTTGTAAAACCCATGCATAATCAATTCATTGAACCTACCAAGCTTTTCGCAGATGTGATTATTCCACAGGGCGGCAACAACCAGGTAGCCATTGATATGGTGGTTTCAAGGATAAAAATGAACCTTCACATATAAATGAGCAATATCAATAACATAAAATCACCCTGTATTCATGTGTGCACGCATGATGATAAAAATATTTGCCTTGGATGCTACCGAAGCCTCGAAGAGATAAGAAAGTGGTATGTATGTTCTGATGAGGAAAAGGTAGAAATTTTAAAAAACGCCGAAAAAAGAAGGGCCCAAAAAGATCAAAAAGATCAATATGAGCACCTCGTGTAAAATTGATTAAACCTTGTAAATTCTAAAATCCTTTTTTGGGTTATAACATCTCCTTCCGCTCTTTCTTTTCAAGAAAATGACTAACCACAAGACCGATGCCCCCGAATAAAAAGATCATCGAAAAATAAGCGGCTTCTTCATTCAAAGTGGTGGTTTCTACCAGCGTAGCACCAATAATAACGCCTACGGCTACCCCGATGCATAACAGACCAATTTTCAGTGCGTAATAATTAAAATTGGGTTTGGTAACCAACAATGACGCATCGGCCCCTTTTTCGATCAGTACCATGCGTTCTTTTCTTCTAACCAGCAAATGAATAATTCCATAAGCAAAACTAAATACTATAGCAACTACAAAAATGGGAACTATATCTTCCATAATATTATATTTTTTAGAGGATTAATAATTTAATTTGTCTTTATGACGCAACTAAGTTCGCGCGGTTACAAAGTTTTTAATAATTTTGGGGCCTGAACGTGTCAATATGCTGATTCTATTGGACATAAATAGAGAAATGAATTTTGTGAATATAAAGAAAAGAGATCCCCTCTCTAAATAATCGTTGTGTCTATACCATCGATTATTTCTTTATCATTTTTCATTCATAAAATTCAATTAAACAATGGAATTACCTTTTTCAGAATCATATAAAATAAAAATGGTGGAGAACATCCACAGAAGTTCCCGCCAGGAAAGAGAAACCTGGATTAAAGAAGCCAGGTACAATCTATTTAACTTAAGAAGCAGTCAGGTATATATTGACCTGCTTACCGACTCGGGCACAGGAGCCATGAGCGATAAACAATGGTCTGAAATGATGTTGGGCGACGAAAGTTACGCAGGCGCATCTTCATATTATAAAATGAAAGAAGCCATTAATGAGATCACCGGCTTTAAGTATTTTTTACCAACCCACCAAGGACGGGCAGCAGAAAATGTACTTTTTTCAGTTTTGATAAAAGACGGGGATATCATCCCAGGTAACACGCATTTTGATACCACCAAAGGACATATCGAATTCCGCAGGGCTCATGCCATTGACTGTACCATCGACGAGGCTTTTAATACCACGCTTGATTATCCTTTCAAAGGCAATATTGATATTGAAAAACTCGAAAAAGTACTCAAAAGTCATCCGAAAGAAAAAATCCCCTTGATTGTAGTTACCGTGACCTGTAATTCATCAGGCGGTCAACCGGTAAGCATGGAAAACATGAAGGCGGTGCGTGAAACGGCTGATAAATATGGAATAAGGGTTATTTATGATTCAGCCCGGTTTGCCGAAAATGCCTATTTTGTCAAATTAAAAGAAGAAGGTTATGCTGATAAGAGCATCAGGGAAATTGTCCGTGAAATGTTCTCCTATGCAGATGGCATGACCATGAGCAGTAAGAAAGACGCCATCGTGAATATGGGTGGATTTATTGGCTTGCGCGATAAAGATTTGTTTGAAAAAGCAAGCACATTCAATATTCTTTTTGAAGGTTTTATTTCCTACGGAGGTATGTCGGGGCGCGATATGAATGCGCTGGCACAGGGATTATACGAAGGTACGGATTTTAATTACCTCGAAACAAGAATCAACCAGGTAGCTTATTTGGGTCAGAAATTAAAAGACAACGGCATTCCTGTGCAATATCCCTTTGGAGGACACGCCATTTATGTGGATGCTAAACGTTTTTTACCGCATTTTCCGGTGGAAGAATATGTAGCACAAACACTGGCTGTTGAATTATACCTCGAAGGAGGTATCAGGGGCGTTGAAATAGGCACATTGCTGGCCGACCGGGATCCGGAAACCGGCAAAAACCGTTTTCCCGAATTAGAGTTAGTGCGTCTGACCATTCCACGTCGGGTATATACGAACAACCATATGGATTATATTTCAGCAGCACTTACCAACGTGTACGAACGCAGAAGCGACATAAAAAGAGGATTTAAGATTAAAAAAGAAGCGCCTATATTGCGACACTTTACGGTAGAACTGGAACGGGTTAAACAGAAGAATTAAAGCATGGAGCAAACAAAAAAATACAGGAAATACGAAAGGCTGTATCATCAGATCAGTGAATTAATACGGAAAAGTAGCAACAATCCCGGTTCTAATATGTCCACCATTATTGCGGTGCTGCACCATAAAGTAGACTATTTTTTCTGGACAGGATTTTATTTTCTGATGGATGGAAAGTTGCAGGTAGGTCCTTACCAGGGGTCACTGGCTTGCATTGATTTGGCCAAAGATACAGGCGTTTGCTGGGCAGCCATCAATAAAAAAGAAACATTGATTGTTGCGGATGTGGAGGCTTTTCCGGGGCATATTGCCTGCGATTCAAGGTCATCTTCCGAAATTGTCGTTCCATTATATAACGAGCGGAATGAACTATGTGGTGTTATGGATGTCGATAGCCGTGAACTGAATTCATTTGACGAAACAGATGCGTTCTGGCTTGAAAAGATCAGCAATTTGGTATTCTATCCCAATTCATAGTTCGCCATGCTTCTTGCAGCTTCCATACTCATTATCATAGCATTGTCTTTTCAAGTGTTCCCGATTGCCCTGGGCTTTTCAGAAAAAGGAGCACTGAAAAACATTATTTTATCGGTACTCATACTGTCGCTTACCCAAACTGTTTTTTTTCTGCTGGGGTACTATGCAGGCGAACAATTCATGCATTTGCTTGACGATTTTAAGTCTACCATTTTATTTGCCGGCTTTTTCTTAATAGGTATCCGGATGATTATGGAAATACTGAGAATCAGAAAAGGCGAACGAACATTTCTTTTAGCAGATAATAACAGTTTGATTTTTGCCTCAATGGCGCAATCGATGAACACATTCCTGGCTGCGCTGCTGTTGTACTTTATTCCGGTAGATAAACTGTGGCTGGCTTCATTCTTGCTCATTACATCAGTTATTTTTTCCATTATCGGTATCATGGCAAAACCTGAAAAACTCGGTTATTTATTTGCTTCACTTTTATATTTAATCGGTGGCATATTGATCATCGTTTCATCACTTTACTTTATTTTTGCTGCCTTTTAGAAGAGATACCCATGATAAGAACACGAAAAGCAACCTTTATTTTACTGCTGAGCTTAATTGCACTTTTTCAATTTGCAAGCGCACAAATCCCGCCGGGATACTATGATGCTGCGAGCGGTTTAACTGGAACTGAACTGAAAGGGGTGCTGCACGAGATTATTGACAACCACGATGAGCCGAGCTATGATGATTTAAGAGATTTTATTCTGAAGGCATCAGATGAAGACCCCGAAAACCCGAACAACGTGATATTGCTGTATTCTGGTATTTCAAGGCCAAAAAGCATGTTTGGTGGCAATTCAGGTGACTGGAACCGGGAACATGTGTGGGCGAAATCACATGGCGATTTTGGAAATAATCCGCCTTCCGGTACGGATGCGCATCATATCAGGCCTAGTGATGTGCAGGTGAATGCTTCGCGCGGTAATCTTGATTTCGACATGGGAGGCAGCCCGGTTTCGGGAGCGCCTGGTTGTTTTAAAGACGGCGATTCGTTTGAACCCCGAGATGAGGTAAAAGGCGATGTGGCACGGATGCTATTTTATATGGATGTTCGGTATGAAGGCGGAAGCGGCGAATTGGATCTTACCGTTGTAGATGCAGTAAATACATATCCTGCTCCCGAGCATGGTAAATTATCCGTATTGCTCGAATGGCACGTGCAGGACCCACCCGATGATTTTGAAAGAAACCGGAACAACGTAGTGTATTCATACCAGGATAACAGGAATCCTTTTATTGATCATCCTGAATTTGTAGCCGAAATCTGGGGCAATCCAAGTGGCATTACTGCAACTGATCAAATATTCGTCAGGTCTTATCCCAATCCGGTTAGTAATTATTTGTTTATTGATAACCGGGGCACAAGTTTGTACACTTATTCGCTGATGAGCAGTGACGGCAGATTGATTATTGAGGGACAGACGCGTTCAAATCATACATCTATCAATACTACTTACGTTGAAAAGGGATTGTATTTATTATTGATAAAGGACAACAATAATACTATCGTCAAGCAGTTTAAAATACTCAAAACAACTCACTAAAATCATGAAAAAACTACCATTTATCAGGATAACAAAGGAGTTTAAATTTGAAATGGCGCACGCCCTCAAAGGTTATGACGGACCTTGCCAAAACATTCATGGCCATTCCTATGAACTAAAAGTAACTGTTTCGGGAAATCCGATATTTGAAAAAAACAACCCTAAGCTTGGTATGGTAATGGATTTTGGGGATTTGAAAAAAATTGTAAAAGAAGCGGTAGTGGATGTATTTGATCATGCGCTGGTTTTGAATAATGCTTATCCTGAGAGTGTTTCATCCGAATTGAAAAGTACTTTTAACAAGGTCATCTTTCTTGATTATCAACCTACCAGTGAGCTGATGGTGGCTGATTTTGCCATGCGTATTAAAGCTAAACTTCCTGAAGGTATTCAACTGAGATATGTATTGCTTAGAGAAACCGTAACTTCTTATGCGGAGTGGTTTGCGGATGAAAATATGTAGTCTATTACCACAGATAGATCCGCACCTCTTATTTTAATTTAATATAAAATAGACACATACATACATATCTATATATATTCATTGTAGTTTTACTTCCTAAAATAAACATAAAGCAATGAAAAAGATATTATTAACAGTATTCATAACCATTTTTAGTTTGGTTCAAATAAGCGCACAGGAAACTTTGTCACCTTATTTTAAAGTGGCAGAATTGGAAACGACCATCTCCAAAGCGAGTCAGCAAGTGAAAGAGGCCATCACAGCAAAAGGCTATGAAGTTATTGGTGAGTACAATCCGGCACGCGATGAGAATTTGTTTGTGGTGTGTTTTACAGACCAGGAGCTTAGAGGTCTCAGCTTGCAATTCAGCGATCGCGGTCCATTAGCCAGCGTTATGAAAATTGGTTTTGTTTACAATCAAGGTAAGGTGACCCTAACCCTTCTAAATCCTGAATATATGTTTCTTGCATATTGGGGTGCGCAATTGAACGGGCAGGAAGATCTACTGGTAATGGTCTCTGAAAAGGTTAAAAGCGTTTTTTCTGAATTTGGAACCCTGGAAAATTATGGTGGTGAGGTAAAAACAAAAGATCTGCCCGGTTATCATTATATGATGATGATGCCTTATTTTGATGATCCGGATGAGCTGAACGAATTCAGCTCTTTTGAAGAAGGCCTGGAGATTATTCGAAAAAATCTTGAAAAAAAGAAAGGCAACACCTACAAAGTTTATGAACAAGTATTCCCGAATAAGAAGATCGCAGTTTTTGGAGTAGCCCTTTGGGATGATGAAACAGGAGAAGCTCATTTCCTTGAGACTGTGGGTGAAGGACATATTGCCAATCTGCCTTACGAAATTATCCTACAGGATAAAACGGCTACCATGCTGGCAGGTAAATACCGGATTGCTTTATACTGGCCTGAGCTTAGCATGGGCACTTTCATGAAAATTAAAAATACACCAGGTGAAATTGAAGATACGATGGAAGGGTTGACTGTTAAATAAAAACCCATTATAGTTTTCTTTCAGGATTATCTTTCAAGAAATTTTTCCAACTGCTGTATCCTTTTTTAGTTTGTGTCAAATTGCCCTGGAAATAATGACAAACTGCAGCGGCAAGCCCATCGGTGGCATCTAAAAATGCGGGTTCTTTTTCAAATGTAACTAGGCTGGCCAGCATACCGGCCACCTGTTCTTTGGATGCATTGCCATTTCCGGTAATTGATTGTTTTATTTTTTTTGGTGAATATTCAAAAATAGGCAGTTCTTTATACAATCCTGCAGCCATGGCCACACCTTGTGCACGTCCCAGTTTCAGCATCGATTGCACATTCTTCCCGTAAAATGGCGCTTCAATGGCAAGTTCATCAGGATGGTATTCTTCGATAAGGCTCAGGGTGCGTTCAAAAATCTTTTTTAATTTTAATGCATGGTCATGATACTTGCCCAGTTTGAGGATACCCATGGTGATAAGTTGTATCTTGTTACCCTGTTGATGGATCAAACCGTAACCCATGATGGTGGTGCCGGGATCAATGCCTAAAATGATGCGTTCGGAACTCAATGAAATAAGCTTGATTGTGAATACAAAATTACAGAAAACTAATCGATATTAATTCGCATTTTTTATGCACTTCGCTATACTCACAATATTCTGGTTACTCATCTTCTTTTCGCTGCTTTATATTCTTGTGATTGTTACTATGACCATTGGTTGGTTCCAAATTAAGGATTTTAAGGGAAATGCTATTACAGAATTACCGGATGTAAGCGTAGTGATTGCTGTTCGAAATGAAGAAAAGAACATTATAAGATTATTGCATAACCTTGAACAGCAGGATTTTCCCTTAAATCAGCTTGAAATCATTTTAATAAATGATCACTCTTCCGACAAAACTGCTGAAATAGTAAAACAATATATAAATGATCATAAGGCGCTTGACATAAAGCTAATTCATGCTTCTGTTGAAGGAAAGAAGGCGTCCATTAACAAAGGAATTATGATGGCTAAATACGATTTGATCGTTACAACAGATGGGGATTGCGCTGTAGGAGTAAATTGGCTTCGTCGACTACTTGAATACTACCAGTTAAAAGAACCAAAATTAGTCGTTGGGCCTGTTGTATATGAGCAAATAAAAGGCTTTTTACAGCAATTTTACACGCTTGATTTTATGAGTCTGGTGGCATCAGGAGCTGGCTCTCTGGGTGCAGGTTTGCCCTTAATGGCGAATGGTGCGAATTTATTATATACAAAACATACGTATCTGGATCTTGTCGAAAATCAATCAGGAAAGTCGTGTGCCTCAGGTGATGATGTTTTTTTATTGCATGCTGCTGCGGACCGATATGGTGCAAAGTCGATACATTTTCTAAAAGACCCATCAACTATTGTTCATACCAATCCTCCGGAAAATCTGGTGGCTTTTCTCTCCCAAAGAAAACGCTGGGCTTCAAAAGCGGTGGCCTATAGGTCGGTGTGGGCCATCCTGGTTTCGATAAGTGTATTTTCTCTCAGCCTTATGCTGGTCTTGAGCTTTTTAACAGCTTTTCTAAAACCCTGGTTCCTCCTTATTTTTGGATTATTTGTATTGTTAAAAATAATGATTGATTTTCCTTTGCTACAATATTTCGCAGAGTTTTCAAACAGAAAAAAAGCGGTCCCTTACTTGTTCCTTTTTGGTTTTATATACCCTTTTTATATTGTCATTGCCGGATTTTCATCTCTCTTCTTTCGATTCAACTGGAAAGGCAGAAATAATATAAAATGATAATCAGGAAGTTGCTCTAAGAATCGCCTCAGCCATCAGCAGGTCTTCTGGCGTGGTAATTTTAATATTTGCAGGTTCACCATCAAACAAATAAATTTGCTGACCGGAGGATTCTAATACTGTCGCATCATCAGTAAATCGTTTATTAAAAGGCTGTTGATAAGCTTTTTTTATTAATGATGCGTGGAAAAACTGGGGTGTTTGTACTTTCCTATACAGATCCCTGTTCACAGCTTTACTCAGAGATCCGGAAATTTCCCGAAGCGATTCGTTAATGCCAATGGCAGGAATGGCATTTCCTTTTTTGGTGGCAGTGCTGAAACCTTGATTGATCAATTCTTTTGATACGAAAGGTCTTACCGCGTCATGTATGGCCACTAAGACATTATCGGGTATCAATGACAGACCTCTTTTCACTGAATAATATCTATGCGGTCCCCCTTCAATGATGTTATGAGGTGTATGAAATTGGTGTTCGGTACAAAGCTCTTTCCAGTGGCCGAGATAACCATTGGGAATGACAAGAATCAATTGATCTGATTGGAATTTACTTGGAAATGCATCTATCGTTTGCATAAGTAGCGGTTTATTGTTCAGTTCTACAAACTGTTTCGGAGTATCCGATTTCATGCGGATACCTTTACCACCTGCAACGATTAGCACATATTTTTCCATTTCAATAAAATAAGCAGGTAAATTTAAGAATTACCTGGCATAAAAAAACCCGGAATGAAATCCGGGCCTTCATAGTTTCTTAAATAATCAGCATGGCATCGCCATAAGTGAAGAATTTATATTTCTTTTTAATGGCCACATCATATACTTCTTTCATAAAATCATAATCCAGGTATGCTGCTGTCATCATCATCATCGGCGACATAGGCAGGTGAAAATTGGTTATTAGCGCATCAGCGGTTTTGAATTCATAGGGAGGGAAAATGAACTTATTGGTCCAGTTGCTGTATGGTTTGATGTCACCTGTAATGGACACGGCCGTTTCCAATGCTTTCATGCTTGTTGTTCCAACGGCGCAAACCCGATGCTTATTCATTTTAGCCTTATTAATAATATTGGCCGCTTTGGCAGTGATGTATAATTCTTCCGAATCCACTTTGTGTTTAGTCAGGTCTTCCACTTCGATTGGCCTGAAGTTTCCTAGGCCGGGATGCAAGGTGATCTCTGCAAACTTAACCCCCAATATTTCTAACTGTTTCATTAAAATTTTGGAGAAGTGCATACCAGCTGTTGGAGCTGCAACAGCACCTTCATATTTTGCATAAATAGTTTGGTAGCGTTTTTCGTCTTCAGGAACGGTAGGTCTGTTGTGAATTTTTGGCAATGGTGTTTCTCCCAGCGTTTTTATAGTTTTTTTGAATTCTTCATACGAGCCGTCAAACAAAAATCGCAAGGTTCTTCCTCGTGAAGTGGTATTATCAATTACCTCGGCAACCAATGATTCATCTTCGCCGAAATACAGTTTATTTCCAATTCTAATTTTACGGGCCGGATCAACTAACACATCCCACAACCTGCTCTCCTTGTCAAGTTCGCGCAGCAGGAACACTTCTATTTTGGCACCGGTTTTTTCTTTTTCGCCATATAACCTGGCGGGAAATACCTTGGTATTATTAATTACAAACACATCACCATCAGAAAAGTACTCACGAATATCTTTAAAAACACGATGCTCTATGGTTTTTTTCTTGCGGTCGACAACCATCATCTTTGATTCATCCCTGTTTTCTTTTGGATGGTTGGCAATAAGTTCATCTGGTAAATCAAACTTAAATTGTGATAATTTCATGTAATATATTTTGAATATTTAAGAGGACAAAAAAGATACTTCTTACTGGATTTTCCAGTCAAAAAGCCCGCAAAGATACGAAAAATTTAGGAGATTGTCAAGGCTTGGCTTGCTATTGCTTGTAAAATCAAGGTTTTAGGACGATTATTCTGCTAAAGATTCTGTTTGCGCCAGCACTTTTTGTTTGAATTCGTCCAGTGTAAAAGCATCTGCAACAGTATATTCACCAATAGCCGTTCTGCGTAAATCAGTTAAATACGCACCATTATTCAACGACTTACCGAAATCATTTACCAGCGACCGGATATACGTGCCTTTGCTGCATGTAACACTGAAATCAATGTTTGGTAAGTCGATATGGTAAAGATCGAATAGGTGAATGCTTACACTTCTTGATTTTAACACTATTTCTTTATTTTTTCGAGCATGTTCAAAAGCCCTTTTGCCATCTATTTTAATGGCTGAATAAATCGGCGGGACTTGTTCTATATTACCAACAAATCGCTTGCTTGCGTTTAATAGTGCGGCTTCGGTTAAATTGTCGGTATCGAAATGTGCATTGGGTTTCGTTTCTCCATCAAAAGAAGGTGTTGTGCTACCCATTTTCATGCTTCCGATATAAGTTTTATCCATCCCCTGGTAGTCGTCGATGGTTTTTGTCAGCTTTCCGGTGCAGATTATAAGTAACCCGGTTGCCAGAGGATCCAGCGTGCCAGCATGTCCGACTTTCAGTTTTTTTAAACCGTATTGTTTGCGAATAAATGACCTAAGCAAATTCACCACATCGAAAGAAGTCCAATTCACCGGTTTGTCAATTAATAACATTTCGCCTTCAACGAAATTAAAGGTATGTACTTTCTTTAGCATGTGGTTTATAATAATCCGACGATGATGGCGATGGTGCCTATAACAAATGTATAGATGGCAAAATAGATCAGTTTGCCTTTGTTTACAATTTTGATCATCCACTTACAGGCAAAAAGTCCCGATATAAAAGCGGCTAAAAAACCTGCCAGCAATGGTAAAAACCCCACGCCTGAATTCACTGAAACATCTGTACTCATTATATTTTGGGCATTTGCCCCGATAATTGGAACCAGCACCATTAAAAATGAAAACCGCGTGATCAGCTCTTTTTTATTCCCAATGATCAATCCTGTGGAAATAGTAGCTCCTGACCTTGAAATTCCCGGAAGCACAGCAAGTGCCTGTGCAATGCCAATAATAAATGCATCCAGGAAACGAATATTCCGTGTATTGGATTTCACCAGCATTGTGATGGCTAATAATGCAGATGTAATTAGCAACATAGATCCGACAAAAACAATATTTCCGTTAAAAAACTGCTCCACTTCGTCCATAAAAAATACCCCAATTATCAAAACCGGGATCATCGAAACGATCAACTTAAAGACGTAAAGGGTTTCTTCGTTCAGTTGAAATTTGAACAATCCTTTCACGATTTGCCAGATATCCTTCCAAAAAACAACCATAGTGCTCAAAACGGTGGCACCATGCACAACCACAGTAAAAACCAGGCTTTTTTCAGGATTGATGTTAAGCAGGTATTTGCCTAGTTCAAGGTGTCCGCTGCTGCTAACCGGCAAAAATTCGGTTAAGCCTTGTACCAAACCAAGAATGATTGCTTCAAGCCAATTCATAATGAATAATCCTGGAAATTAATTAGATGATTTGGGTCGCCACATGATGGCGAAAATTTCAACAACCAAGCCTGCAAGGATAATAATGGGCGCCAGCGTAAGTCGCTGGAAATTAAAAATGGCATAATTAAATTCCTGAGGATTTTCAGATTCCCCGCCAATCATCAATAAAAATCCTACAGCGATAAGTATCAAACCAAGAATAAGTATGGAGTAATTCTTTTTACTGAATGCAAATTGTTTTTCTTCGTCAGCTTTATTTTTAACTGGATTTGCCATGGTTTAATTTTTTGCCAAATGTACAAGAATTATTTTTGCTGATAGACATTGACGCTCAATATATTGAAGAATCTGCCCTGCTTTTAACAAATGTTATGATTAGCCATAAAGACGTTCCGTTCGCATTCGCAAATACTTATTAACGGCAAAAAACGTCGATAGCCCGGCAAATAAAATTCCTAGTATTAGGATAATAGCAAACAGAAAAATAATCATTTTAGGTCCGATAAGTACAGCGAGTTCGGGGACGTTGTTTTTGAGAGCTGTGATAATAATTGAAATCAGCAACATGGTAATCATGGCACTTATTACCCCCTGCAGAATTCCTTTTAGCACAAACGGACGCCTGATGAACCTTTCAGTAGCACCAATGAGTTTCATACTTCTGATGGTGAATCTTTTTGAATATACAGACAACCGAATTGTATTGTTAATTAGTGCCATGGCAATAAATAACAACAACAAACTAAAACCAAGTAAAATCAGGCTGATTCTTCTTACGTTTGCATTAATGATATGCACAAGCGATTTCTGGTAATACACTTCCTTCACATTTTCATTGGCCATAATGGTTTCTTCAATTACAGCAAGGCTGTCATTGTTGGCCCAGTCTGCATTAAATCGTATGTCGATGGATGGCAGCAATGGATTTTCCTCTTCACCAAGAAATCCTGTGAATTCCTCACCCAACATACTTGTTAAACGTTCCGAAGCCTCTTCTTTCGTGATATATTCAGTCGTTTTAACAAAAGGTTCCAGGTCTAGCGTTTTCTGAAGGTAAAGGATGTCTGCTTCTTTAACTCCTGGTTTGATAATGATCTCAAAACCGATGTTTTCTTTGATATAATTTGACAGGGAATTGGCCTGCAACACAATCAAGCCAAGCATGCCCAACGTAAACAATACCAGGGTAATACTAATAACCGAAGTAATATAAGAACTATTGATCCGGTTTTTATAATATGTATCTTCTTTTGATGGCATATGAAAAACAAAATTAATGAAATGTTGACTTCTTTTGCAGAGATGGCCAGTTAAGAATTACAACGAATAAAATAGATTATCTAAAAATGGCATCTTTTATTAATTTCGCAGCTTGATTTTATAAAGCAATGTGCGTCAACAATCTGTTGAATAAGAATTAAATAGTATCATATATGGGTTACGATTTCGGGAAGATAGAAAGAAAGTGGCAAAAATTCTGGAAAGAAAACAAGACTTTTAAAGCAGAAAATATTTCTGACAAACCAAAATATTACGTACTGGACATGTTCCCCTATCCGTCTGGTGCAGGATTGCACGTGGGCCATCCGCTGGGATATATTGCTTCAGATATTTATGCACGTTACAAACGGCACGAAGGATTTAATGTGCTCCACCCGATGGGTTACGATGCCTATGGACTACCCGCTGAGCAGTACGCCATCCAAACCGGAACACACCCTGAAGAAACAACCAATAAGAATATAAAAAGGTACCGTGAACAATTGGATAAAATTGGTTTTTCCTATGATTGGGATCGTGAAGTGCGCACCTGCGACCCCCATTATTATAAATGGACGCAATGGACTTTTATCCAGTTGTTTCATTCGTGGTACAATAATAAAACCAACAAAGCGGAATCCATTAAAAAGCTTATAGAGCATTTTGAAACTGATGGAAATAAAGTAATTGACGCAGCTACCGATCAAATTGAAACGTTTGCAGCAAATGATTGGAAAAGCATGAGCGAAAAAGCGCAGCAGGAAATGCTGATGCATTACCGCCTGGTTTATTTATCTGATACCATGGTCAATTGGTGCCCGGCATTGGGTACTGTATTGGCTAACGATGAGGTAAAGGATGGTTTTTCAGAACGTGGAGGCCACCCGGTTGAGAAAAAACTGATGAAACAATGGTCGTTAAGGATCACAGCCTATTCGCAACGACTATTGGATGGACTTGAAACAGTTGACTGGAGCGAAAATGTAAAGGAAATACAACGGAACTGGATAGGTAGGAGTGAAGGAGCTTCAGTTAATTTTAAGATCAAAGATCATAATGAGTTAATCGAGGTGTTTACTACAAGGCCCGATACCCTTTTTGGAGCCACATTCATGGTGTTGGCGCCTGAGCATGAACTTGTTGAGCAGATTGTAACCGATAGTCGAAAGGCAAAGGTGCTGGAATATATTACCTACGCTAAAAACCGTTCGGAACGTGACCGGATGACAGAAGTAAAAACAATTACCGGCGAGTTTACCGGGGCTTATGGTATCAACCCAATTAACGGAGAAGCCATCCCAATCTGGATTGCTGATTATGTGCTTTCCGGCTATGGAACAGGCGCGATTATGGCTGTGCCGGGCCACGACAGCCGTGATTTTGCATTCGCCAGACATTTTAATTTACCTATTATCCAGGTGGTGGCGCAGAAAAACGAAGAACCCTCTGACCCTAAAAATTGGGAAGATTCATACGATGCGAAAGAAGGCATTATGATCAACTCGGGTTTTATAAATGGCATGGAAGTAAAAGAAGCCATTGCCGCCACCATCAAAGAAATTGAAAAAATGGGCATTGGTTATGGTAAAATAAATTACCGCTTACGCGATGCCATTTTCAGCCGCCAGCGATATTGGGGCGAACCATTTCCTGTGTATTACAAAGATGGCATGCCTTATACCCTTAACGAATACGAATTGCCACTGAAATTGCCTCCGGTGGATAAATTCTTACCTACCGAAGCAGGCGATCCGCCTTTGGCCCGGGCGAAAAGCTGGAAAACCAAAGAAGGATACCCATTGGAAACCAATACCATGCCTGGCTTTGCCGGATCAAGTGGATATTACCTCAGGTATATGGATCCGCACAATGACAAGGAATATTTCTCGAAACAGGCCAACGAATACTGGCAGGATGTGGACCTTTATATTGGTGGCGATGAACATGCTACAGGGCATCTGATCTATTCACGTTTCTGGAATAAATTCTTATTTGACCTGGGGTTGGCATGCAAGGATGAGCCCTATAAGAAAATGGTAAACCAGGGGAAAATACAGGGGAGATCAAGTTTTGTGTACCGTATTCAGGGCACAAATAAATTTGTCTCGTATAATCTTAGGAAGGAATATCAGACCCAGGCGCTGCATGTAGATATAAGCCTGGTAGATAACGATATGCTGGATATCGAAGCGTTTAAAAAATCAAATCCGGAATATAACAATGCTGAATTCATTCTGGAAGATGGAAAATACATCTGTGGACATGAAGTTGAAAAAATGTCCAAATCGAAAATGAATGTTCAGAACCCGGATGAACTGATTGAGAAGTATGGCGCTGATACATTGCGTCTTTACGAAATGTTCTTAGGGCCATTGGAGCAGGATAAACCCTGGGATACCAATGGTATCGAGGGTGTTTTCAGGTTTTTAAGAAAATTTTGGCGGCTTTATTTTGATGATAGCGATCAACTGATAGTGATTGATAATGACCCGACAGAAGAAGAATTAAAAACGCTTCATAAAACCATCAAAAAAGTCAAAAACGACATTGAACGATTTTCATTTAATACGGGCGTAAGTGCATTTATGATATGCGTGAATGAACTTTCCGACCTCAAATGTCATAAAAGAAAAATTCTGGAACCACTCGCAATCTTAGTATCCCCATACGCACCGCACATGGCTGAAGAATTGTGGACAGTTCTTGGAAATGATCCAGGAATAAGCGAAGTTGCGTATCCACATTTTGATGAAAAGTACTTAGCTGAAAACACCTTTTCGTACCCGGTTTCATTCAATGGTAAAATGCGGTTTAAAATCGACCTGCCTGCGGATATGCCGGTTGCTGAAATTGAAAAAGCAGCACTTGATGCGGAGGAAGCTCAAAAGTGGACCGAAGGCAAAACAGTTCGAAAAATAATTGTCGTTCCCAACAGGATTATCAATGTGGTTGTTCAATAATTGACACCGCAATTTCCGGTTTTAAAATGAATTCACAATGCATTGAAATAGTGTAATATTTCATTAAGGCATTATCTTTGTTAATTACGTATCAAAACTCCTTATTAATATCCTTATGAAAAAATTCAATGTATTCCTCGTAATCACAGCGATTGCAGTATTGTCGCTTGGCTTTATCCTGCGCTCAGAAAACAAAAATGAATTTAAGGCTGAATGGAAGCAAGTTGAAAGGCTTGTGGATAAAGGGCTGCCAAAATCTGCATTGAAAATTGTAGACAGCATTTATTTTGAAGCAAAGAAAAATAATAACACCCCACAAGTATTAAAATCTTTGATTTACAGGGTGAGTTTACAAAGTCAGTATGAAGAAGATCATTTGGTGAACGCTATAAATACTTTCGAGCAGGAACTGCAAAGTGCATCTACTCCTGAAAAACAAATACTGCAGTCCATGCTGGCAGAAATGTACTCGTGGTATTACCAGCAAAACAGATGGAAAATAAATGACATGACTTCTGTTGTTGGTTTGGAGGAAAAAGACATTAGGAAATGGGATGCCGTCAGGTTGAATACCCAAATCAGGGAATACTATCTCGCTTCACTAAAGGATACGGAAAAACTGGAAGGCTTAGATATTGACGCATTCTCAGCTATTCTGAATGTGGAAGAAAAGGATCTGGAAGCTTATGTTTTGTGGCCTACATTATATGATTTGTTAGCGAACAGGGCGATTGAATATTTTTCAACCCAGGACGCACAACTAGCAAAAATTGGAGATACACATTCGCTAAGCCAAAATTACCTTGTGCCGGTTAAGGATTTCGTGAATATCGAATTTAAGGAAAATGATGATTTAATAGAATTACGTTTATACCAGCGGCTCCTTGCATTTCATCTGAAAGAAAACAATACGGTTGCTTTGGTTGACCTCGATTTGAAAAGGCTGCAATATGTGTATTCACTTCTTACGCAGGACGCATCGAACCAGGAAAGATATATCGATATTTTGTCTGAACTTGGCAATACATATAGAAGTGAGCCGCAATTTGTTGAAATATCATACGAATTGGCCCTGATTTATTTTCAGAATGGCAATACCTATAAACCTGGAACAGGAGACCAATACAAGTGGGATTTAAACAAAGCCGATAGTATTTGCCGCGAAGCCATACAAGCATTTCCGGATACCACAAAATCAAATGCCTGCCAGAATCTCATCAACGAGATCAACCAGGTGCATTTCGACCTTCAGCTTTCGAATGTTGAATTGCCCGGAAAGCCATTTTTGGGCTACTTAAGTTTCAAAAATACAACCAGGCTATATTTTAAAATCGTGGAAGTTGCCCCTGACCAATACCGGGAACAAAACCTGACCTATAGAGAGAAGAATCAGCTATTAAAATATTTAAACAATCCTGTGATTCACAAGTGGTCGGTTGATTTGCCCGATACCAAAGACCATCAGAGCCATACAACTGAAATACGTATTCCGGAACTCGGCAAAGGCTTCTATATGGTTTTTGTTTCTGATAAAGACGATTTTAAAAATGCCGACGACTTACAATACAACACCATATGGATCAGTAATTTGAGTTATCTGACCAACAGCGAGTTAGAATCTGGTACTTTTGAATTGTACGTGCTGGATCGTGAAAAGGGAACGCCTGTTTCAGAAGTGAATGTAACCACCTACCGAACCGAATATGAAGGCAGGGACAGGGAATATACCATTAAAAAAATACGCACCTACCAGACTGATAAATTAGGTTATTTAAAAATTGACGAGCCATTTGATTCGAGGAACAGTTCATTCATGTTTTCTCTTCAGAAAGAGGATGATCGACTGTTTTCCGAAGGAAGATATCACCTGGCCTACAACCGTAGTATTGATAAATACCGCACTCAAACCTACTTCTTTACTGACAGGGCCATTTATCGTCCGGGTCAAACCGTGTATTTTAAGGGAATCGTAATAGCTAAAAATGGTAATGAAGTCAAAATTAAAACAGGCTACAAAACTGATGTCATCTTAAAAAATGCCAATTACAAAGAGGTGAGCACGATCGAAAAAACAACCAACGAATTTGGATCCTTTCAGGGTGCTTTTGTCATTCCGCAAGGCGGTTTAAACGGCCGGATGACCATCAAATGCGAAACAGGTTCTGTTTCATTTCTGGTGGAGGAATATAAGCGCCCCACATTCCAGGTGCAATTTGATACAATTAAGGACACTTACAAACTGGGCGATGAAATTTCAGTCACTGGTCATGCAGAAACGTATACAGGAAATGCAGTCAACAATGCCAGCGTCAAATACCGCGTGGTGCAGCAGGTGTTGGAAATGCCTTATTACAGGTATTATATGTATTTCCCCAGGTCGGTTGAAAAAGAAATAGCCAATGGTATCATTACAACCGATGAAGAGGGAATGTTTGTGATCAGTTTTGAAACAGTTTCCGAGCGATTAAACAATCAGACTTTTGAGCCTAATTATCAATTTAAAATCCATGTGGATGTTACTGACGTGACTGGTGAAGTGCAGTCGGAAGAAACACGTGTGAATGTAGGCAGAATTTCAAAAATTTTATCTATACATTCAGCTGAAAAAATTCAGAAGGAAAAAACAGACGGGATGGAAGTCTATGCCAGGAACCTGGCTGGGGCGGAAATCGACATTGAAACTACAGTCAAACTTTATCGTTTGACGCCTTCTGAGAAATTATATGTTGAGAGATACTGGAATAAACCGGATTTGTATCTTATTCCGGAACCGGAATTCGTGAAGGAATTCCCCATGCATGTGTATAAAAATGAAAACCAGAAAAGCACGTGGAAAAGAGAAAAAATATACGCAGGTAAATTAACGATTCACGGCAAGGAACGCATTTTAAAAGATAAGCTAAGTTCGCTGGAACCCGGCGTATATTATATAGCCATTGAAGATGTTTCTGATACACTGATCAAGGCAGAGAAATACATCACATTGTATTCAACAACCTCCGCTAAAATTCCTGAAAATGAAATTTTTTGGAGCGCAATAACAGACTATTCTGCCGAACCCGGTGAAACCATTCAACTTGTTGTAGGATCGGCCGACAAAAAAACAAAGATCTTATACGAATTAGTTAATGGAGATGAACTCATTGAAAGAAACTGGTTGACCATCAGCCGTGGGCAAAAAGTGATCGATATCCCTGTAAAAGAAAGTTACCGGGGGGGCTTCCGGGTGAATATCAGCACCATCAAATACAATCGTGCATTTGATCGGAGTTTTATTATCAGCGTTCCATTCACCAATAAAAAACTGGATATAACGCTCGAAACCCATCGTGATTTCCTCACACCCGGCCAAAAAGAAGCCTGGAAAGTAAAGATCAGCGGACCGGATGGGGAAAAAGTGACCGCCGAATTGCTGGCAGGTATGTACGATACATCTCTTGATCAGTTTCAACCCAACACTTGGAATCTGGACTTATACCATGCGAAAAGAAGTTCTTCCACATGGAGAGCAGGTCAATTCAGGGCAGGAAATAGCAATACATTGATAAGCAACAAGCCGGATTACCTAAATGTAAAAAATAAGATGTATCCCGCCATTAATTGGTTCGGATATCAGCAGGGGTATGGAATGGGGATTTATAGAACGAATGGATTAAGACAAAAACAAGGTATTCCAACCGCATCAGGGGAGATGAGTATGGATGGAGAAATCTCATTAGAAGAGGAAGAAATTTCAGGAGAAAAAGCTCAATTGATAGATAAGGATCAAGAATTAAATGGTTTTGAGGCAACAGGTGTTGCAAACGAATCGGGAATGTTCAAGGCAAAAGAGATCCAAATTCCCTTACGAACAAATTTCAGTGAAACCGCTTTTTTTTACCCGCAAATGCAAACAGACAGCAGTGGCAGTGTCATCCTCAGCTTCACTACACCCGATGCATTGACCGAGTGGAAACTATTGATGTTGTCGCATACCAAAGACCTGAAAACAGGGGCATTTGTTGAGCATATCAAAGCCAAAAAAGACCTGATGGTGATTCCCAACGTACCCCGTTTTGTACGCCAGGGAGATCATCTGGCATTCACTGCAAAAGTGATCAATTATACAGACGAACAACAACAAGTTGATGTGCATCTTGAGTTGTTTGACCCCATCAGCATGAAAGTGCTTGACATATTTGAAGATTGTGAA
>JAZBOW010000212.1:0-2178 GCA_036351335.1 Bacteroidales bacterium
AAAAAGGAAGCTGGAATTGACGGTGACATGACTCGTGAAAATATGCAACGGGTGGCAGATTTGAACCAACTGACCATTTCTGATAAATTATCCATCCGAAATCTTGAGTCATTAACAGTGTTTTTACAATTGACCGAATTGATCATTAGCAATACTGCGATTTCTGACATTTCGCCTATTACATCACTTCCCAACTTAACAAGGCTTGATATTACCAGTAGTCCCATCAACTCTGTTGAAAGAATTAGAGGGTTAAAACAACTCACGCACCTGAATATTGAAAATACTCCAGTGGAAAATATTGAACCCATATTTGCACTTGATGGGTTAACTTCATTGAATATTAGCGGTACGCAGGTGAAAAACCTCAAGGGCATTGAGAATCTGAAAAAACTTGAAGTTCTATCAATCAATAATACCAACATAAAAAACCTGAAGCCCGTTGAGCAACTGTACGATCTTAAAGAGTTCAGGTGTTTTAATACTTCGGTGAAGTATTCAAAAATTGAAGATTTTAAAGCAGCACATCCCGGTGTGGAAGTGGTATATTATTAGTTAAAACGGCCATGTATTTTGAAATAGTTCCTTATAAAACAGGTGATTATCCAAGGTTAATCCATATTTGGGAAGCGGCCTGTCTACCGTATAAACCTCATGGCAGAGATAGTGAAAAAAGTATTGAATCCGAACTAAAAAGAGGGAGTGGTAAATTTTTGTTTGCGCTTGTTGAAGATGTTTATGCCGGGGTAGTACTCGTGACCCACGATGGACGGAAAGGATGGATCAACCGTGTGGCCGTATTACCCGAATACCGAAAAAATGGCATTGCTAAATTGCTGGTAGATGCGGCCGAAAAATGGCTTGATGAACAGGATATTGGCATTTATGCCTGCCAGATCGAAGATTATAATAAAGATTCACTGGAAGTATTTAAAAAATTTGGATACATCCCTTTCGAGGGCATGCACTATCTGACCAAAAGAAAATATCCGGAAATTTAATTTCAGGCTTTGATGTCTAATGCGTCTTTAATGAAGTCAGTCCATTGCTTGATGCGTCCATCCGTTAAATCCGACTGGTGATCTTCGTCAATTGCAAGTCCATAGAACATGTCGTTTTCAGCACCTTCGGAATTTGTGAAAGTATAGTCTGCGGTAGACCAGCTTCCGATCACATTTGCATGAACAGTTTCAGCTTCCTCTTTCAAAACCCCCAGGTCATCCACAAAATGATCGGGATACAATACCTGGTCGCCTAAACCAAAAAGTGCCATCGACTTTCCTGTGAGATCATGTTCTTCCAATTTCCTGAAAAATGTGGCCCACACATTGTCTGAAGAAGCTTCTTTCCAGTGGTCAGCCCCGATGGTGGAACCACCCAGAATCACCAGATCGTAAGATTCAATAGTATCTACATCGAAACTGGCTACATCGTACATACGTGCACACTCAGGGTTAAACATGGCAAATATCTTTTTGGCCACACGTTCTACATTACCACCTTTTCCCCAATATAATAGAACTGTTTTCTTCATGTTTTTCAGGTTAATTACGGGCGCAAAATTAATATTATTCGTGAAGAAGTTGTTGTTAAAAAGCAGAATTAATATTAAAAAAATCTCTGCTTTTATAACTATTATCCATAGATTCGGTACTAAGCCGGATAGTCAACCCTCTTTTGGCAACTCTTATTTTGCTTTCAGTAAGGTATCAACAAAATAGTTTCTTTTATCAAAAAAGTGTTGAACTATGCTGAATTTTTGACTTTCGGCTATCATTTCAAGCTCATTGATACTATATTTTTTAGAAACTTCAGTGTGTATAAATTCGTTTTGCTTGAATTCAGCATGCCAATCAAGGGCGTCAAAATATACCACCTGATCGATATTGGATACCAGGTAACTCAGCATTTCACCATCCACAGGTTCATAAAAGGCATAGTGCGAAAATCCATCCAGGTTGAAATCAGCACCCAGCTCTCGATTCATACGTAGTAGCAAATTCAGGTTAAAACTCGCTGTGATACCGTGTGGATCGTCGTATGCCAATCTTATAATATTCGGGTTTTTCCGCAGGTCTACGCCCATCAATAACAAATCTCCCACATTCATACTGCTATGCACCCTGCCAATAAAATTTTCGGCTTCCTTATACCTGAAATTACCAATATTGGCACCCA
>JAZBOW010000213.1:0-3484 GCA_036351335.1 Bacteroidales bacterium
CCAATTTACCATCTTCAGAGATGAGGTATTTCTGGAAATTCCACTTGACAGATGAATCCTCAACACCGTTTAATTCTTTTGATGTAAGCCATTGATAAACTTCATGCATATCTTTACCTTTTACCGATATTTTACTCATTACCGGGAAGCTTACGCCATAATTTTCTGAACAGAAGACTTTGATTTCTTCATCTGTGCCTGATTCTTGTCCCATAAAGTTATTCGCCGGAAAGGCAATAATGGTGAAATCCCCTTCATTAAAGGTTTCATACAGTTCCTGTAACTGCTCGTATTGTGGTGTATAGCCGCATTTGGATGCTACATTAACAACAATTACTTTTTTGCCCTTTAGTTGTTCGAATGAAAAGTCTTCTCCATCAATATCCTTGACAGTGAAATCATAAAAATTTTGAGTTTGCCCTGCTGAAAATGCCGGAAACAAAAGCAGTGCAGCAAACACCAGTATGGATATGTTTATCAGTTTTTTATTCATATCTATATGTATTAAGTCGTAAAGATAGCTGTAAAAGTTTTTACTTTATCACTGAATAACAAAAGTCCCTATAGAAAGTTCAAACTAAAGTTGAATTTCTCATCATTAAAAAAAAGCCCAATGAAGAGTTTCATCGGGCTGCGGCATTGTGTTATTACAGAGAATAATAAACTAACAAACTATTTCTAATTCATTTTATGACCACTGTTTCAATTGTCATTTCTTAATTTTTTTTGTGAACTTTATTAAAGTCAAGAGTTAGATTTACTTCTGTAACCCGCCATTCAGTACTTTTTTCAGAGGCCTTATAGATATGATAATCAATACATTTAATTTCTTCTTGAGAGATAACTTGTAAGGATAATGCGACCAGAGAGGCTACAATTATGATGTAAATTACCTGATGTGTTACTTTTCTCAACAAAGTTCTTTTTGAATACATATCCATTAGGTTTTCTAATTGACTTCAATGTTAAATCTGTCGAAAGCCTGATTACAAATCGCGCAATGGTAGTCGTATTTTTGTGTTTCATACTTGCCATTGGTTTTCATGGTAGCATCAAAAGGCCTTTTTAACAGAGGCAGGTGGCATCTCGGACATAAATGTTCTTTAACGCCATTTAATGTTTGAACAGTCACTTGACTTTCATTCATTTCTTCATTTTCATTTTTCCAGAACATAACTAAGCATTTTTGTTTACACTATATTTATCAGGTTAAATTATTCAATATCAATTTTTTAAAAACTTTGATGAACTACTGACACCGTTTCTTGTGGCCACTGCATAATACATCCCTTTCGGAAAATTGCTAATATCAATTGGCTGACTCGTTCTCGTTATCTGATATTCACAGCAGATATTTCCAAAAGAACCAACAATGGTAATTGTTACAGGTTGTTCATTAGTTGAAATGTCAATGTGAAGCATATTTAAGGCTGGATTAGGATACGTGTGGATGGCTAATTCCGTATCCGTTATAAGTTCATTGCCTTTAACGTTTATAAAATGCTCCACAATTTTCGTATCCGAGCCAAATTCATTGGAAACGGTTAAGATCACTTTATAAGATCCGGATTTTTCGTAGATGATTTCAGGATTTTTTTCATAGCTAAAACTGGGATAACCTCCCGGGAATGTCCATTCCCAGGAGGTAGGAATCCCATTTGATTTGCATTCAAATTCAACTTCTTCTCCAACGGAGATTTCAGTTTTATTTGCTTGAAAATCGACAACAGGAGGGTTCCTGTCCACACCACTTATTATAATAGAGAAATTTTGTTGCTGGTTTAACAAGTTGCCATCGTGGCTCACCATGATGGTATATTCACCTGCTTGGGGATTAAGGATATCGATAACTTCCACATTATCAACATAATTCTTTTCATATTTTGTTGCTGCATCTTCTGGCTGACGTGGATTTAAACTCCATGGGAAGTACACATCATCATTGCGGATAACCTTAAGATCCAAATCATTGATAAGCATCGCATTCGACGGATCCAACTGCGGTTCCAGGGGAGCCCCGGGGGCATCTGTCCAGCAAATGGTTACTTTAATCGGTAAGTTGCCTTTCGATTTAATGGTTTTTGTATAGGTTTCGCCCTCGTTCAATACGAGTTCTTCAATTAGGTCCGCCTGATTATCTTCTGAAATAAGCATCGCAGCTTTTTCGGTGTTCATGAGTCCCCATCCATGTTTATAATCAGGTCCTTCATAAGGGCCGGCTTCATCTGCGGTATGAATCACCAATCCTTTTAAGGTTGCTGCCAGCATGTAATTTCCTTCTCCATTCAGGTTTTCCCAATGCTGTTGCAATAATGCAAGTGAACCCGAGGCTGAAGGTGCTGCTGCTGAAGTACCACACATCACTTTATAATCGTCATCAGCGTCATCATCAGTAGAAAATACAGCCATGCCCTGGGTTACAATATCAGGTTTGATCCTGCCATCATCTGTTGGACCCCAGGAGGAAAAATCAGTGATCAGCACATCTTCAGGCCCATTATAACCGTTTAAAATATTGTATACAGCACCCACTGTAAGTACATTTTTCGCAACTGCTGAATGAGCCACGCAATCAAAAGGTCCATCGGAAGGATTTGTTTCCCCAGGACCTTCATTACGGTCGTTTCCTGCTGATTTAACAATTAAGTAATAGGGTGCCTGGTAAGCTACTTCGTCCCATTCTTTGGCCTGGGTATCATAAAATCCAAAAAGGTAATCTTCTTCCGTGCTTATTTCCGAATTACCGTACCAAATCCATTCATATCCATTGTTTACCCAGCCTCTGCCATAACCATATGAATGATTAGATATCAGTGCGCCGCTTGCAGCTTCCATGGCCATTTCTGAAATGTCAAAATTCCATCCAAACGATTTAAGATCAGCATTGTAAGCCATTCCTTTAGCCTCCTGGTTAATGCCGGATGCGATCATGGTTCCTGCTACATGCGTTGCATGATAATTAAACGTGGTATCATTGTCGCCTAATGTAACTCGACCATTAAACTCCTGGTGGGTAAATCTTACAGCTCCGGCATCCCAACTTCTGAGCATGACCCCGCTGCCATCGAGCATTAAATGTGATCTGCCACCATCCTGCACTTCACTGGTAGAGATTGTTCGGGCGGCTTCTGCATTATCAGAAATATAATACATGGGCGTACCATCGTTATTGATAAATTGTAATTCTTGTAAACTACCGTTGTGATCACGGTAGGTTAGAGGAAGTTTGTTTTTCTCTGCAAAGACCTCAGCGGCCTTTCTCTGTTCTTTTAATTCCTTTTCTTTTTTATCGCTAAAAGCTACCAATGAATTAACATCGGTAATTTTTTGCCCCCGAAGGGGAGATAAAGCTGAGATGATTGCAATACAAACAATAAACAAATGCTTGTAATGCTTGTTTTTCATAATTGCTTGTTAGTTTTGCTTGTTTTCTCATAATGTAATGTTGCTTGTTTTGCTTGTCATCGTAATCGACAAGTTCACG
>JAZBOW010000214.1:0-2043 GCA_036351335.1 Bacteroidales bacterium
GATTTCCTGATACCGATTTCTTTGGTTCGCTGCCGAATCGAGAAACTTGCCAGGCCAAATAGTCCCAAACAGGCGATAAAGATTGCCAGAATAGCTAAATAAAAAATGACCTTACTTGTTTTTCTCTCTTCGCGATACATATTGCGGAAGTCTTCATCCAGGAAGCGATAGTTAAAGTCTTGTCGAGGAAATATTTGTTCGAATGTTTTTTGAAGAAATTCGATGGTTTTTGGAATCTGTTGATTTGCAATTTTCACTGAAATATTGTTGCCCGTCATTTCGCTGGAGTAGAAACGCAGCATCAATGGACTGATGGTTTGGTGTAAGGAAAGGAAATGATAATCCTTTACAATCCCGACGATTGTCGCACCCTTCCAATCACGGGAACGATAATCCACCCTGTAATAAATTCGCTTTCCAATGGGATCATCCACCCCCATTTGTCTCACCGCTTTTTCATTTAAAATCACAACCTGACCTTGATCGGACAGATGGTCTTTGGAAAAGCCACGTCCCTTGACGATTGCCATTCCATAAGTGTCCAGCACATTTTCATCAATATAATTTATGTTTACCTTGATCCCTTCATTATCAGCAGCGCCTTCCCAGGAAAACCCTGTCCAGTTGATGGAGTAATAAGGCAAATAATCGGACACGCCTGCTTTTATAACACTGGAATGCTGTAAAATTTGGTTGCGAAAAAGCTTATTTTTTTCAGGCGTCGAATTCTTGGCATTAATGATCAAAATATGGTTGCTGTTAAAGCCCAAATCCTTGTTCAACAGAAAATTGACTTGCTGGATGATAATGGCGGTGCCTATGATCAATACAATTGAAATAGAGAATTGGAGCACAACCAGAAATTTACGCAAAACAATATTTCTGGTGCCGGATGAAAGCATGCCTTTAAACATTTGCACCGGTCTGAATGACGATAGAAAAATGGCAGGGTAAATTCCGGATACTACACCGACCAATATCGTGATGATGATCAGGCTTAATGAAAATGACCAGTTATTTAGATAGTTGATTTTCAAATTTCTGTTCACAATAGAATTAAATTCCGGCAGCAACAGTTCCGTTAACGCCACAGCCAGGAACATCGAAAGGATCACCGTCAGTATTGCTTCCCCTAAAAACTGGTTCATGAGAGATGATCGTTGAGCACCGATGACTTTGCGAATCCCAATTTCCCGGGCCCTGTCCGCCGAGCGGGCGGTGGCTAAATTCATAAAATTAATACAAGCAATTATCAAAACAAACAGAGCAACAGCCGAGAAGAAATAGATATTTTTGATGTCTCCGTTGGTACCTAATTCCGATTGGACATGAGAGTGAAGATGAATTTTAGTTAACGGCTTTAAATACAGTTCACTATTATATGGGTTGCCAATTTGGTGTTTTCGTAAGGCAAGCCGTATTTTTTTATTCATCTCCTCCAATGAATGTTTTTTATGCAGTAAAACATAAAGAGGCAACCAGTTGCTGTGCCAATCTTCAAGGGTAGGCTTATCATAGGTGGCAAGAAGACTCGGATAGGAAATCAACATGTCAAATTGTATGTGTGAATTAGCGGGAACCTCTTTAAGAATGCCGGTTACGATGAGATCATAGTGATGGTCCACCCGGATGGTTTTGCCTAAGGCTTCATCATCACCAAAAAGCGCCCTTGCAACAATTTCCGTAATTACCGCAGAACCAGGGTCAGTCAATGAAGTCCTGCGGTCTCCTTTAACCCACTCAAAGGAAAAGATTTTTAAGAAAGAATTATCCACAAAAAAACAGTTCTCACTGATGATACCTTTGCTATCCCTTAATGAAAGCACAGGAGTCCCTACCCACTTAACTCTGGTTATGGCTTCAATTTCAGGATACTCGGCTTTTAAGGCTTCGGAAAGGGGTGGCGGAAGCCCTGCATCTTGAACTTTTTGGTTATTTAAAACCATATCTTGCTCGATGCGGTAGATTCGATCATGATTTTCATGAAATTTGTCATAACCGAGCTCAAACTGGATGAATAAAGCGATCAGCATAAATACAGAC
>JAZBOW010000215.1:0-9718 GCA_036351335.1 Bacteroidales bacterium
GGGGGCCATATGAATGCCGCAGGGGGTAAATCATTCAATACGATCGAAAAAACAATTGAAGAGATTAAAACTATTCTGCCGGCCTATAAAAAGCAACTTAACTACAAGCTTAAATACAATTCCTAAATGATGCTGAAAGAAATCACATATTTAGTTGTTATTCTGTTACTTGTAAGTAGTTGTAAATGCAACGACAATTCAGAAAAGTCAAATTTACAGGATCGACGTATCAACTCGAGCCAGGCATTGGAGAAAGCCAATAAGTATTTAATCAGGACTGAGAACGAGGATATCGAAAATTATATCAGAAGACACCAATTGGAAATGGAAGAAACAGGAACAGGCCTACGATATAAGATTATTAAAAGAGGGGATGGACCGAAAGCTGAAACTGGTAAAATTGCCGTACTGGAATATCAGTTACGAATACTTACAGGAGATGTAATTTATTCTTCTGACAAAGATGGCCTAAAGATATTTAAGATCGGAAAAGGAAATGTGGAGAGCGGATTGGAAGAAGTGATGCATTTTTTACATGAAGGTGATAAAGTTAAACTCATAATTCCGGCACATTTAGCCTATGGTTTGCTTGGTGATAATAATAAAATACCACCAAAAAGCACATTGGTTTATGATATGGAACTTATTGAAATAAAATAAGATATGTGCATATTTAATGTATACGTATGTTAAGTGCATATGCATTTTTCAGAAATTTATTAACATTCCTTTTGATAATTCAAATCACCGTGTTATTTTTATAAACAATTTCTGTTAACTATGTGGACAGTAAAAATTGCCGCTAAATCGAAAGTAAAAAGCTATGGACGACCAAATTAAAATGAATGAAATAACGCTTCATAATCCTGAAGATTATATAGAAAAAGGAAATGCAAAACGCGACCTTTCGGATTACAAAGGAGCAATTAAAGAATATGATAAAGCCATTGAACTAAATCCCAGACAGAACAGTGCTTATTATAACCGTGGTATTGCAAAAAGAAATGCCGGATTGGCTAAAGAAGCTATCCTCGATTATGACTTTGCATTGCAATTGGATCCTGAAGATCATTATGCCTTCAATAACAGAGGCATTGCAAAAGCCGACTTAGGCTTGAATGTGGAGGCCATTGAAGACTATGACCGTTCTATCGAATTGAATGAAACCTTTTCAAGGGCTTACAATAACCGCGGTATAGCCAAAGCAGAACTTGGCTTATTTGAAGAAGCTATTGAAGATTATACAAAAGCCATTGAAATTGATGATTCATACGCAAGAGCGTATTATAACAGGGGAAATGCTTACGCAAATTTATTACTTTTTGAAGAGGCTATCTCAGACTTTAATGCTGCTATTCAACTCAATCCGGTTGATGGCAAGGCATATAACAACAGGGCGATTGCAAAAGCAAATCTGAATAGGAATGAAGAAGCCATTGAGGATTTCGATGAAGCAACTGAACTACAACCTAAAGATATTGCTGCATTCTACAACCGGGGTATTGCAAAAGCCAAGTTGGAAAAAAATGAAGAAGCAATCAAAGATTATAATAAAGCATTGGAACTCGCTCCCGATGATGGTGCTGCATATTACAACAGGGGACTTGCCTTCGCTAAAATTGCTGATTATGAACATGCTGTTAAGGATTTCAACGCTGCCATTGGGCTAAATGCTGAATATACTCAAGCTTATAACAATAGGGGAAGGGCCTATGCCAGCCTTAACCGGAACGAAGAGGCCATATTTGATTATGATAAAGCCATTGAGTTAGACACGGAATACGTTATCGCATACAATAACAGGGGAATGGCAAAAGCAGAACTGAAAAAGTATGAAGATGCCATTGTTGATTTTGATAAAACTATCTTACTCAGCCCTAAGCATGATAATGCATTTTTTAACAGGGGATTGGCAAAGGCCTCCTTGGGGCTCTTTGAAGAATCAATTGAAGATTTTGATAAGGCCGTTATACTGAATCCTGGATACACAAAAGCCTACCATAATAGGGGACTTGCAAAGGCTCACCTGAAAATGCATAAAGATGCGATTGCCGATTATAGCAAAGCCATCGAACTGAACGGAGAATACGTTAAGGCGTTTAATAACAGGGGAATAGCAAAATCTGAGCTCAAATTATTTGAAGAAGCCATTCTAGATTATGATGAAGCGATCAAGCTGGACCCCACAAATTACGGTGCTTATTATAACCGGGGCCTTGCAAAAGCTGCACTTGAACAATTTGATGCATCCATAGAAGATTTTGATGTATCCATTAAATTAAATCCTGAACTTGAACATCTGAGTGAGAGTGATGATTTAAACAAGACTTTGTCACATATAGATGCGGATAAAGTTGATGCGAAAACGTCCACTGATGATAAAATTGACTATTTCTTGCGGGGAAAAACAAAAGCAGACCTTGGAATGAGTGATAGTGCCATAAAAGATTTTTCCAAAGCGATCGACCAGGATCCTGAAAATGCAACGGCTTTTTACCAGCGTGGGCAAGCATATCTTAAACTCCAAAAGGAACAAGATGCACTTGCCGATTTTAAGACAGCTATTACTTTAAACCCCGATCATGAACAAGCGCTGAATGAGATTATCAAATTGGAAAACAGTGAGGAAGAGCATGATGAAGAGGTTGATAATAAAGGAAATAAGAAAAAATAACATTTCTTCACCGTCATTTTTACACTTAGTTTAAATAAAGAATTACCTTTGCATCCTTTGAAATCTTAAAGGAAAAGCACTATTAACTTAAAACATAAAGCATGAAAAATTTTTTGTTCATAATTGTATTGGCAATATCAGTTGGGTTTTTAAGCTCATGTCAGGATCAGTCTGAATTCCCTGGCTATGAAAAAACTGCAACAGGACTTTATTACAAATTTCACATAGATGTAGAAGATACATTATATCCTAAAGTAGGTGATTTTGTGGATGTTGACATGATATATGCCACAGAAGATACCGTTATGTTTGATAGCAGAGATTTACCTAAAGCAATGCAAATGCCTATGGTAGAATCAGTGCATGCAGGTGATATTTACGAAGGTATGGCTCTAATGAATATTGGCGATAGTGCCACTTTCATTTGTAACGCAGACTCTGTTTTTACAAAACTCTTCCGATTCAGATCAATACCAGCAGAACTGGATTCAGTTGAAATCATCTATTTTCATGTAAAAATGAAAGAGATCATGTCCAAAGAAGCCATGGATGCCAAACGCGAAGCTGAAATGAAGGAATTTGAAACCAAGGAACTGGAAGAACGTGAAGCATATCTAAAGGAAAATTATCCGGATGCAAAACCTACTGAAAGCGGCTTGTTTTTTATAAGTGAGAATAAGGGCACCGGAAGCAAACCTGAAGCCGGACAGAAAGTGAAAGTTCATTATACAGGAACGTTTCTGGATGGTACAAAGTTTGACAGCTCTGTTGACAGGGGACAACCATTTGAGTTTACATTGGGGCAGAAGCAGGTAATTAATGGCTGGGATGAAGGTATCTCGATGATGAGAAAAGGTGGCAAAGCCATTCTTGTTGTTCCTTCACATATCGCATACGGTCCGCAGGGAAGAGGAAGTATACCGCCATTTTCAACGCTGGTATTTGAAGTGGAGTTGATCGATTTCGAATAAAAAAACCGAATGAATTTATAGAGGCCAAACCTGGTAACAGGTTTGGCCTTTTTTAATTGTACCTACCAGTATCTGACCTGTAAATCTTCCAGAACTTGTCAAATTTAAGCTCATGAGATTTATAAACTTTATTGTTTTGTAGCTCTAGTACCACGCGAAATGAGCTTAGGTGAGGCATTTTTGAAGTGATCAGATTTTTTAGCTCCTCATAAGGGCAAATCGTATCAAAAGTATTGGAGCGTTCAACAATAGAAGGAAAACTAAGAAAGCCTTCTATTTCGTCTGAAGCAATATATTCAAACTCCCTTTTTGCCGTTATCAGTTCAATTTTTAATTGCCGGAGGCTTACGTCATGCTTAGCATGGATTCGGATGATAAATTCGTCAACCTTTCTTTCTTTTTTCGAGATTAGTACATCTAGTATTATTTCCGGATAAAGCTGATGAGACAACCTTAGGTAGCGTGTATTTGAGCGCAATTGCCAAATAATTACACCTGTTATAAGCAGTCCGAATATTATCACATAATAAATCATATTGTGTTCAATTAAATATCAGTATTATAATGAATTAAGATATGTGTCCGGTTATACGGCCATTGCACGCTGAAACGTTTTTTTCCTGTCAAATAAGTAGCGATAGGTGATATGTGTTTTCTTTACTTTGCCACCTATGTAATTTACAAGTTTTATCATTTTAGGGTTGAAATCGCCAATCCAGTTCATTTCCAGATCCGTATATCTAAATCCTAGTTTTGCCACTTCGTCTTCAAAAAATAATATCATGCCATCTGCAACGCCTTTATTTTGAAATTCGGGTACCACGCCAAAAATAAGTCCGATCACCTTTTTGTTAACTTTTTTTATTTTCAGGTTGTACAACAGTCTCAGTTTGTTGATCAAATGAAGTTTCCCGTTAAAATGTTTCGTAATTTGATAAAGATCAGGTATCATAAGGTAAAAGGCAATGGGGCGTTCCTCATAATATCCAAAAATCATAATTTTCGGATCAAGTACAAATTTCATTTTATCAAACATCCTGATAGCCTGGTCTTTTCGCATAAGGTTAACACCTGGGAATTTTGACCATGTTTCATTAAAAATAGTCACAAAATCCTGGGCATATTTATCAATATTCTTTATCTCGATATTTTTGAATGAATATTTACTGTCTTTTCTCAATTCTTTTCCTTTTTCATAAATCACCGGATCCATAATACCGGGAACCAAGTCCATGTGGAAGGTGAATTGGTCGAAATAATTTTTAAAGCCATAGTTTTCAAATAGCTCGTTATAATATTTGTAATTATAGGGCATGTTGTAATTGGGTTCATAAAAACCCTCTGAAAGGCATCCCCAGAATGTTTCCCGCGAACCGAAATTGATAGGCCCATCCATGGCTTCCATACCATTTTTTTTCAGCCAATCTTTAGCAGCATCGAACATGGTGTTTGCTGCATCCTGATCATTTATACAATCGAAAAAACCGATTCCGCCTGTAGGCTGTTCATTATCGCTGTTTTCATCTTTCAGGAAAAAAGCGGCAATTCTTCCTACCGGTTTATTATACACATCAATTAATATCCACCTTATGGAGTTACCACGCTTATGGTATTTATTTCTTTTTGGGTCGAATATTTTTTCAATATCATCATCAAGCGGTCTAATCCAGTTTTTATCTTTCTTGTATAAACCAACTGGCATTGTAAGAAATTCATTGACCAATTTCTTATTCGTGACCTCAACTAATTTATAATTCATTTCTATGCAAATTCTATTTGAACTAATCTTTAAATATCCATGCTTCCCTGTATGTGTATGGCAGGTCTTGTTTTGCATGCATCGCGGCTTTTAAATTGTCGTATTTTCCAAGATATATTCGATTTAGGCCATCCTTTATTAAAATGTCAGCAGCTGGAAAGTTGTTCTTTTTTACTCTTCTTAAAGCTTCTTTCGCATCATTTATATCCTCAAAACTTCCAAAAATTAGGTAAAAACTACTTTCTGTAGGATTCGTTGCTTTTTGATTTTCTATCTTCCGAATCAATGTGTCACAAATGTTCGGTTTCTTTTGCGGATCATTTCGCTGTCCGAACCAGAGTGAAACATAATCTCTGTTAATACCAACTCCCATGCAGGCCCATTTTTTTGAGATATAATTGCCTTGCGTAAGTATCATGTCAAGCACTTCGCGTGTGCCGGACCAGATGTTGATGATGGAATCAATTGTAAAATCATCTTCAAAGTAGGTCACCAGTTCATATCCCCTGTAAGAATAGGAAGTAAGTTGTTTTGGCTTATCCCACATGCAATCCTCATCCAACACATAATTATTGTAGCAACAAGCTTTCCATGTCCCTTTGTCCGACCAGCTTGAGAGACCGCAGATGCTGGTGTCGGGATGGTTTTTCAATAAATCTTCTACGTGCGTTTTTGCAACAAAAGATAAAGAGGCAGATAGCTGAAGGCTATTTTTATCATAATCTGCTCGCAACTGATTAATCTGTTCAAATAATTGAATCTCATCGGCAGAAATACAGTAATTATTGAAGTCAATGTGTTGTGAAAAGGTCAACTGACAATTTATAGCTATTACAAAAAAAGAAGTAATGATCATTAATTCAGAATTTTTTATTCTTCTTTTTGAAAGTGGGTACATTTATTTGTTTTATAGAGGGCTGGTAAATATACAAATTTAGGAGTTTCAGCATTTGAACTGTATTCATTTGCTGGATCAACGCAAGTTGAAATTTGCCAGGTATTCTTCAATTTTCCGGTCATATAATTTCATCAGTTTTTGTAGTAATGGATTTTTAACGTCCATATATTTTTTATCGAAGATTTTAATAGGTAGGATTTTTGGGGATGTGCCTGAAATAAAACAACTTGTAATTTTTTTTAGTTCATTTAGATAAATTGTTCGCTCTTCAAACTGGAAACCATATTCATGTATTAGTTGAACAATTTTATGTCTTGTAATACCTGGTAATACCACTGGAAGTGGAGGGGTTATAATTTTTTCATGCTGAAGAAAGAAAACATTCGAACGGCTTCCTTCTGTTATTTCACCCTTCTTGCCTACGAAGATTGCTTCAAAAATATTATGCTTTTCAATAAATTCGTCTGCCCCCTGCCGCAGTTTTAAATCCCTGGCTTTTATCTGAGGTTCATTACGTTCCCCCTTGTATGTTTCAACTATAATGCCATCATCGTACTGTTTGGTTGTTGGGTACTTGAATGGTATCAACCAGGCAAAAAATGATTTTGTATCGTTGTTGTTGAACTGAAAACGAATGTTGCCGTTGTTTTTCTTATTGCTTTTTATTAATGTATGTATGTTACTAGTTAATAGTCTTTTATAATGATCAATCTCTTCGCTATTGAATTGAAAGGTGCTTAAAAAACGATTTAAGTGATCCTCAAGAAAGAGTGGTTTGGCATCAATAAATCTGATTACCTCATAAACAACATCATCTTCATCCCGGATGTATTGATCTATATGCAAAACAGAAATTGTCTTATCGCCGTTTAAAAAATGGTCTCCCGCAAATTGTATCATTTAATATGATGATAAATAAGGAAATTAAAAACCGGATTTAGCTATTAAGTGAAGAGTTTCATTAAGAAATAACAAACAATCTGTTACTTTTTACCATTTCGGTCGGCAAAATATTCTTCCAACACTGTTTTAGCTTTATCAAAATTGAACGGTTCCACAAAAAGCCTGACAGCATCTTCCGGCGCTCCATCAGCCCATCCGGCCTGAACACTTGAACTTAAAGTGTCGCGGTAAATAACACCAATTTCATTTTCTTCCAGTAAATCACGCAGAAACATTCCTTCGACACGGGAACCAGTATATACTAATTTAATATCGTCTGACATTTTTATCGTTTTAGAGGTGTAACAATAGCATAAAATTAAGGAATATTTTGAAAAATCCTATAAAGAAAATCAGGAATTCAGTCTAATGATAGCAAAAACCATAATTGCTGCACTTATCAGTTGAATAGGAGAAAGTAGCGAATCATTGAAAATATAATCAAAAAAGATAGCCGAGATAGGGAATAGGAGTTCGCTAATGGTAGCCACAATAGCTTTAACTCTGCGTAAACCGTAATAATAAATAAAAATAGCTCCTGATCCGGTAGTTAATCCAATAATTATGAAGTACAGCCAATTTATTGATGTGGTTTGCTGAAAATATGTGTACTTACCAAAGATAAGCACGTATATAAACATGATTAGTGTGGTAAAACCGTAGCGGTAAAAAGTAGCTGTAATAAAGTTGTGTTGCAGCAAGAAACGTTTTGAAAAAACAGTTGAACTACCAAATGAAAAAGCAGCGAGCACAGCAAATAAAGAGGCTTTTATTATAGTTGAGTCTTGAGTCGATTGAATTTTAGGTAGTTCGAAACCAAAAGTTAGAAAATAACTGGCGATAATAGCTACCGCTGCCCAAATGGCGAAGTGTTTTTTAATTTTTTCCTGTAAAAGGATGGCAGCCAACAGAATGGCAAAAATAGGCTGTAGTTTTTGCAAAAGAACTACTACCGAAAGATGCTGAAAATTCACAAGAAATAATGCCTGAACTATTGAAATGGTGCCCAAAACTCCCCCGAATGATGAGATCAGGATCATTGTGATATAATCCTGTCTGACGAATAACTTTAATTGGGCGTATTGTTTAAAAAGGAATAAATTCATCAGAACAAAAGGAATCAAATGCAGCATAAATACTACGTAACCTACATCCAGGTTATAAAGGCGCGGTGTCAGCACTACACCATCAAATCCCCACAGGATCGCGGAAATGCTAATGGCAATAGAACCTTTGAGTATTGTTTTGTTCTCGAAAGTCATGAAATATAATGAGCCTGCAAAAATAATGAAATAGCCTTACTTCCAACCTGACCATGGTTAATTCTAGGCAAACGATTCTTTAAATTGAATTTCGCTTATTTTTGAACAAAAACGATTTGATATGGATTTAGAATTAAAAGATAAATACTTTATAATAGGCGGCGCAGGCGACGGATTTGGAAAAGCTATTACGATTGCTCTTGCGAATGAAGGAGCTCGCATACTGGCAGTGAGCCGTACAGAAGAGAAACTCTTAGAGCTGAAAGATCGCTTTCCCGATCAGGTTGATTATATTTCCGGCGATATTGCAGCTGATACCGTGCATCAGAAAATCATTGAAAGCGCTAAAAAGTATGCTGTTTCTGGGGTGGTAATAAATGCTGGAGGTCCGCCGGCTGGTGGATATACTGAAATAAATATGCAACAGTGGGATCAGGCTTGGAAACAGGTAGTTAGATGGAAAATAGACCTAGTAAATCAATTAATGCCAGTTTTTATTGAAAATGGGTATGGTAGAATTGTGTGTATTGAAAGTGTTTCCGTAAAGCAACCGGTAGAGAATCTGATACTAAGCAATGCCATGCGACCTGCAATAGTGGGATATGCGAAAACGGTTGCAGCTGAAGTTGCATCAAAAGGCATAACAATCAATGTGTTGGCACCGGGTTTTCATAAAACCGGTGCGATCGATCGTCTTTTTGTCAAGAAGAGTGAATTAAAAAATATTTCTATTGAAGAGGCCAGGTTGGAGTTTGAATCAGAGATACCAGTAGGGCAGATGGGCAAACCGGAAGAGTTCGCAAGCATAGCTCTTTGGCTATTATCTCCACTCTCACGTTATGTAACCGGTCAAACTATCACCCATGACGGAGGATCTGTGAAAGGTATATTTGGTTAAAATTGAGGAGGGGATAGATAAATAGTGATCTTTCACAAACGTAAATTAATATATTATTAAATTATAGATATGACCGACTAAAGGGCTATAATGCAGTTAAATACACAATTGTAATGCGTTGTTTTAAGATATTTAATTTTCTATCCATTTGATAATTTCCGGGTCATCTGGTTTGGTTTTAGGGTTAAATACTTTTTCCAATTTACCATCTTCAGAGATGAGGTATTTCTGGAAATTCCACTTGACAGATGAATCCTCAACACCGTTTAATTCTTTTGATGTAAGCCATTGATAAACTTCATGCATATCTTTAC
>JAZBOW010000216.1:0-2183 GCA_036351335.1 Bacteroidales bacterium
CGATAGCGGTGGTTACCAGGTGTATTCATTATCAGGCACACGAAAACTAAAACCCGAAGGAGTTACTTTCCAATCACATATTGATGGCTCAAGGCATTTGTTTTCTCCAGAAGCGGTGATTGACATCCAGCGAACCATCGGTGCTGATATAATGATGGCATTTGATGAATGTACACCCTATCCGTGTGACTATGATTATGCAAAAAAATCGCTCGATATTACCCACGATTGGCTCAAAAGGTGCATCTCACGTTTTGATGAAACAGAAGCTAAATATGGCCATCGGCAAAGCCTTTTTCCAATTGTCCAGGGAAGTACATTTCGTGATCTGAGAAAAATTTCAGCCGAAACTATCGCTTCCCATAATGCGGATGGAAATGCCATTGGGGGATTATCTGTAGGTGAGCCACATGAGATGATGTATGAAATGACCGAGCTGGTTTGTGGCATCCTCCCAAAAGACAAACCTCGATACCTGATGGGGGTAGGCACACCGGAAAATATTTTGGAAAGCATCGCACTTGGCGTTGATATGTTCGATTGCGTAATGCCTACCAGAAATGGCCGCAACGGCATGTTGTTCACAAAGAAAGGTATCATTAATATTAAAAATAAAAAGTGGGAAAACGATTTCAGCCCGGTTGATGCCGAAGGTGCATCCTTTGTAGATCATCAATACAGCAAAGCCTACCTGAGGCATTTATTTGTGGCTAAGGAAATGTTAGGTGGAATGATTGCCAGCCTTCACAATTTAAGTTTCTATCTTTGGCTGGCTCGTGAGGCGCGAAAACACATCATCGATGGTGATTTTAGCGAGTGGAAAGCAAAAGTGGTCAAACAGGTTTCTCAACGTTTATAGGGGTTTATGAAAATTATTGACATCTATATTATCAAAAAGTTCCTTGGCACATTCTTTTATGCCATTACGCTTTTAATATTGATTGTGATCATTTTTGATATATCAGAGAATATCGATAATTTTATTAAAAATGAAGCCCCGCTCAAAGCTATTGTAATTGATTACTACGTAAACTTCATACCCTACTTCATCAACCTGTTTATCTATTTATTCACCTTCATCTCGGTAATTTTCTTTACTTCGAAACTAGCAGGCAACACCGAAATAATTGCGATTTTGAGCAGTGGTGTTAGTTTTAGGAGATTGCTTTATCCGTATTTACTTTCCGCTATTTTTCTTGCGCTTTTTTCATTTTATTTAGGAAATTTTCTCATCCCCCAAACCAATAAAACCAGAAGGATCTTCAAGAACAGTTACATGGAGAAACTGACAAAAGACAATGAACGAAACCTGCATCTGCAAATAAGTCCGGGTACTTTTGTATATGTAGAATCGTATTCAAGTGTCCTTCACGAAGGAAAGAGATTTTCGCTGGAAAAATTTGATGAGCAAAATTTAACTTACAAAGTGATAGCTGAAAAGATCAAGTATGATACAACAAATCGTACTTGGTTGATAAAAGACTATTATGAAAGAACTTTTGATAGTATCAAAGGACACAATTTGAGAAAAGGTGAGGAAAAGGAACTAACAGGTATACAATTAAATCCACTTGACCTGTATAAAATAAAGGAACGTTTTGAGGAAATGAACCTGTTCGAGTTAAATGATTATATAGAGAGTGAAAGGAGAAAAGGATCAATCGCTTACAAGAAATATGAAATAGAAAAACATAAGCGAATAGCAGGCCCGGTGGCTATTATTATACTCACTTTCATAGGTGTTGCCTTATCGAGTCGGAAAGTTCGCGGAGGGATTGGCATGCACCTAGGCGTGGGCATCGCTTTAACATTCTCTTATATATTGCTGATGCAGATATCCACCGTTTTCTCCACATATGGAAGCCTATCACCCATGATTGCTTCATGGATTCCGAATACTATTTACTTTTTTATCGGTCTTTATTTGCTACGTGTAGCACCGAAGTAAGCGAGTGAGTAAATTGATGAATCTTCGGACTTCAGACTTCATTTTTCTCCTCAACCCATTTACGGGCATTTACAAAGGCTTCGATCCAAGGCGTTACTTCGTCATTTCTACCTTCCAGATAATTTGGCCACTGCCAAGGAAAAAAGGAGCGTTCCAAATGTGGCATCATGGCTAAATGCCTTCCATCATTGCTGCAAATTCCGGCTGTCGACCAGTCGGAGCCGTTTGGATTACC
>JAZBOW010000217.1:0-8941 GCA_036351335.1 Bacteroidales bacterium
TGTACCACGGCTCCAGACGTTATTATGTCAGGATCTTCCGAATAATTCTCAATATAGTAATGATAATCACCTGGATAGAGGTTATATATGGTAGTAGTTTCTGGACCATAGCTATCTGTATCGTCAATATCAAGGATGGCGTAAGGTGGACTGTCAGCTGATCCTTGTGTGCTGTAATATACGTGGTAAGTATTCCCTTCTATAGAAGGTGTTTTCAGATGTGAATCAAGATCTTCTGGAAGTGCACCCCAGGATAATACAAACCGCATTTGACCTGTAGCCAGGTTTGGTGACAGTGAAATGGCCAGTTCGAGAGATCCACCATCCGCAATAACTACCTGGCTGTTGGTATAGGTGGTGTATCCCTCATGCGAAGCAGTAACCGTATGGCTGCTTTCAGATGAAAGATCCGTAAACTGCACCGTCAATGGTGAGGTGCCTGTTGTGGGCGTTCCAGAAAAGTTAGCATTTAGCGTACCTGCCGGGATACCTGTAATCGAATAATTGCCATCGGCATCCGTATAATCTGTTAATCCTGCAATTGACACCAGCGCATCAGGAACCGGTTCACCTGTCAAGGCATCTGTTACAAGACCGGTGAGCGTGGCTGTTCCGCCGCCACCTTCACCTACAACAATGTATTGTGTTTTTGTTTCAGTTTTACTGGTTACACCATCGCTTACGGTCAGGCTAACCGTATAAGTTCCATCATTTGTAAAAGTATGCGATGGATTTTGCAATGTAGTGGTCGTACCATCACCAAAATTCCAGTCCCAGGAAATGATTTCCCTATCATTTTGAGGCATTTTGGGCGGCATAAGATCGAAAGATTTTCCGCCGGGTTCATCACTTGTAATAGAATTGATAATGCTCACCGCTCCCGTAGCACCATTTACCGTGCAAATATCCCAGTATCGGCCTTCGCCAACGGTTGGAATTTGAAGGTTATGCATCAAACCGTTGTCGTTAAAAATTTGCACAACGGCGCCAGATGTAATGATATCAGGTGACCCAGAATAATTATATATATAATAGTGGTATTCACCAGTAAACAAATTATAAATGGTCGTAGTTTCAGGACCATAACTCGTAATGTCATCAATATCAAGTATAGCGTATGGGGGGCTGTCAGCCGAGCCCTGCTGTGAATAAAAAACGTGGTATGTATTACCTTCAATAGAAGGCGTTTTCAAGTGCGAATCAAGATCGGAAGGTAATTCGCCCCAGCTTAATACAAACCTCATCTGTCCTGTTGCGAGGTTTGGCGATAATGAAATGGCAAGTTCAAGCGAACCACCATCCGGAATCACGACCTGGCTGTTGGTATAGGTGACATATCCTTCATGTGAAGCGGTTACTGTTTGTGTGCCTTCGGAAGAAAGGTCGGTAAATTGCACCGCTAAAGGAGCCGGACCGGTAGTTGGCGTGGCGGTAAAATTGGCATTTAAGGTACCTGCCGGTATACCTGTGATCGAATAGTTACCCTCGGCATCGCTATAATCGGAAATGCCTGCAACAGTGACAAGCGCGTCTGGTATGGGGTCACCGGTTAAGGCATCGGTAACTTGTCCGTACAGTGTGTTTTCTGTTGCAGCGTCAGATGAAACCAATACATCATCAAGCATAAAAATAAATGCGTCATTTGAAACGCACTGAATGCCGACATATACATCCATACCATCATAAGCCGAAAGGTCAAATTGTTTTTGCTGCCAGGCATTTGCCGGAGCCTCAAGATAATTACTTCCACTAATAATGGTAAAACTGGCCGGATCATTATTGGTAGTTGAAACACCTACCTTATATCTCTCCATTCCGTAATCGGCTGTATATGATTTCACCCAAAAACTTACATTAGAGTTGGTTCCAAGACTTATCTGTGGTGTTATGATCCAATCGTTATTGGGCGGTGTTGTTGCTGCAAAGCACGCCGCAAATTTACTTCCGCTATGCGGTTGAATAGATGGATCAGTTGCCATAGACGGTTCCACACCGGCCGGATTAAATACAATATATGCCATTGCGGCATTGTTGTTGGGAAAGGTATGGTCCTGGATACCATAGGTTCCGCTGCCATCCACGTCAGCTACTGACCATGGACTGAAATTAAGTGTAAAATCAGAATAGCCTTCAAAATCTTCTTCCAAAGAATTTAACAAACGGATTTCCTGTGGGTTTGTCTTCCACTCGTAGGTTGAAAGGTCAGTATTTTGTCCGGCAGATGACCGACTGAACTGACCAAAAGCTGTTTGCGAAAGAATGATCGCACATACAAAAAGTAAATTTTTAAATTTCATAATTCGGGTTTTTTTAAGTTCTTTAGATTATTGAAAAATTATTAAAAACGACAAATCGTACTTTAAAATGAACTAATGAAAAAGCGCCATAAAAAATACCACCTTTAAAAAACGGATCACTGCCTCAATGTTTTTAATTTGATCTCAAAAATATTCATGAAACGCGGAGCGGCATAAGTCATTCTGTACAAATAATCGCTAAATGGTAAATTTTTACCATTTGCGTTAGCTTAAAAAGCCTAAAATGAACAGGAAGGGGCACGGTTGTGCGTTACGGTGTGAAGGAGGTGTTTATTTAACGAATATAATGGTTTGTGAATACGTTACGTTTCAAGTTCAAGGCTCACGAAATCAATTTTTCCACCGAGCGGTGGATTCAATTTCCTGATTTTAATACGGGCATGTGCCACGGTTGTATAATCTTGTTTGATGCAGTCAAGAATTCTTCTGCCTACATGTTCCAATAATTTTGAAGGAGTTTCCATTTCTTTTTTTACCAATTGAAATACCGATTGATAATTCACGGTATCTTTCAAGTGGTCCGTTTTTTCGGCGATTGAGGTATCTACTTCCAAAAATAAATCGATCCGGAATTTTGTGCCTATTACCTGCTCTTCTTTAAAGCAGCCATGATAAGCAAAAAACTCCATACCTTCTATTGAAATTATTGACATGGCATCTATATTAGTTGGCTTCCTTTTTACCCAATACTTCCAGACCTTTGTGCATCCTGTCAAGTGTTTCTTTTTTACCGATCACCTCAATAATATCAAATAAATGTGGGCCTTTGGCAGCCCCGACAATCAGCAGGCGAAAAGCATTCATAATGGCACCCATGCCGTATTCTTTTTGCTCTATCCATGTTTTAACTGTATTTTCTGTATTATCAGAAGTGAAATCGGTTACAGGCTCCAATATACTGATAAGTTCCTGCATCTGACCGAAAGAATCCGTTTTCCAGCGTTTTTTTACCGTTTGGGGGTCATACTCATTGGGTGCCTTAAAAAAGAAAGAGGATTGCTCCCAAAGCTCAGAAACAAAGTTTACGCGCTCTTTCACGAGACCCATGATGAAAGCTATGTTTTTCTTTCCTGGATCTATATTTTTGCTTTTCAGCACGAGTAAAAACAAATCAGAAAGTTCCTCATTGCTTTTTTCAACCAGGTAGTGATGGTTGAACCAATTGGCTTTTTCTTGGTCGAAACGTGATCCCGACTTACCCACTTTATCAATTGAAAATGCTTCAATCAATTCCTCCATATTAAAAAACTCCCGCTCATCGCCAGGGTTCCAACCCAACAAGGCAAGCATATTGATAAAAGCCTCGGGAAAGTAACCATCTTCTCGATAGCCTCTTGAGGTCTCCCCACTTTTTGGGTCCGTCCATTGTAAAGGAAAAACCGGAAAGCCCAGACGATCTCCATCGCGTTTGCTTAATTTCCCTTTGCCATCCGGTTTTAACAATAAAGGCAGGTGTGCAAATTTTGGTTTGTCCCATCTAAAAGCATCATATAGGGAAACATGAAGCGGCAATGAGGGCAACCATTCTTCACCACGGATCACATGTGATATTTTCATCAGATGATCATCTACCACATTAGCCAAATGATAGGTAGGCATACCATCTGATTTAAAGAGAATTTTATCATCCAGCACACCTGTATTTACTTCTACCCTGCCCCTGATCTCATCTTCCATTATGATCAGCTGGTCTTCGGGCATTTTAAAGCGAACCACGTATTGAGAGTCATCATTAAGAATTTTTTCAACTTCTGATTTACTCAAAGTCAGTGAGTTTTTTAGATGCTTACGCTGCTCGGCATCATAAGTAAATGTTTTTTTCTCTGATTCGAATTGCTGTCTTAGCTTATTCAATTCTTCAGCTGTGTCAAAGGCATAGTAGGCATGTCCAGTTTCAATGAGCCTATCGGCATATTGCCGGTATATTTCCTTTCGTTCCGACTGTCTGTAAGGCCCAAATTCTCCTCCCTTTGTAACACCCTCGTCAAACTCAATACCGCACCAGTTAAAAGCCTCAACAATGTATTCTTCAGCTCCGGGCACGAAACGGTTCTGGTCGGTATCTTCAATTCGGAGAATAAAAGAACCGCCATTTTTCCTGGCAAATAAATAGTTATATAAGGCTGTCCGTACACCACCAATATGCAATGGCCCTGTGGGGCTTGGCGCAAATCGAACACGTATTGTTGAATTTTTCATGGAATGAATTTTTAGCTGCCAAAGGTACTAATTTGACTTATGTGAAAGGTGTATCTGTTTTCTCTTTTGCAAGGCCCACCAAAGAAACCCGAGAGGCGCAAGTATCATTGTTGGAATGGTAGAGTTAAGCGGTTCGGGTGTACCTTTTATCGAATGCACAATATAGGTGAGTACAACGGCAATAATAGATGGGATAAAAACAGCCAGGAAAATGGCAGATAAATTTTTTGAAACAGTGGCTATATTCTCGCATAAACGCGTAATAAACCCACCAACAAAAAAAGTATACAAAGCTTGTTTTGAGGCAGCAATCAACCCATTTGCAATGCCATGATCATAATTGATAAAAAACACGATGACGCCAAGAAACAGGGCCCCCGCCAATCCCATTTTCGGATCAAAAAGTGTATTATTTCCCAGCTTATTTTTTGCTTTCACAAGCTTGATAGATGAAAGTGAAACAACTTATTTGACAAACTTTTTCACCAATACATCGGTACCATCAGCTACTGATACCAGGTACACACCATTTTTTAAAGAAGTGGTGTTGAAACGATATTTTGAATCATAGGTAGTTGTTTGTTGAATAGTCTTGCCTGAAATATCAGTAATAGTTATTTCTCTTAGATCATTTGAGGGATTTAGAAAATAAATATTTAAGAAATCATTAACTGGATTTGGCCCAATGGTAAAGTAAACCGGTTTGTCTGTTTCTTTCCTTCCCACCACAAGGCTGCTGACATGCTCCATTGTCCATTGATTTGGATCAACCTGAACTGTTGCCACTGTTTTTCCGGTGTATACGTCAAATTCGTTGAGGTTGACTGTTTGGTACAAACTAATAATGGTATCTGTTGCATCCGTAAATATTAGTTTAAAGTCCATCAACATTTCGAATAAAGGTGTAGTCGCAGAAGTTGTTTGTGTGGAAGTTAAATGGAAATAGCCATTATCAGTTGAATACCATTCAAAGTCATAGATTGGATAGCCCTCTCCGTAATACCACTGGTTAAAAAACGGGTCGAAGTCCATTCCAGTCACATTTTCCGCTACTTCTTTAAAGTCATCTCCTGTAGCAGTACTATCAGCAAATAGGGTTTGATAGGTTTCCATGACGGCAAAAAACAGGGAGTCATTTTGAATTTCATGACGTAAAATGTGAATAATAGCAGCGCCTTTGTCGTATGAAAGTCTTCCGCTAAAAATGCGCCACTCGTTTCCTGGTACTACTTCATCTTCTGGTACATATACGCTTCCGCCACTGGAACTCATAGCGCTATTTTGTTTTTGCACCATAAAGTTTTTCCCGGCACTAATGCCATTAATGTAATAGCGGCAGAGGTAATCAGAGTAGGTGGCAAATCCTTCGTTTACCCAGATATCGCTCCATGTGGCGCAGGTTACGTTATCGCCAAACCACATATGCCCAAGCTCATGTGCCACCAGTCCGAATGAAAACCCGCCCATGGTAGACATAGTTTGGTGTTCCATGCCGCCCCCCAGTTCGGTAAGGCAGTGACCATATTTTTCTTCATGGAAGGGATATAAAGTGTATAAGTCTGATAATAATTCAACCATACCGGAAGTAGCATCGATGCCATTTTTTGTGTCAGCTAAACAATCAGGATCATCGTAAATAAAGTTTTGAATTAAGACAGAATCGCCACCCATCTCTTCGGGATGGGCATAGATATTATATTCCTGGTAATCGGAAACGGCGAATGAAATAAGGTAATAATCAATTGGGTAATTCGATTTCCATTCGTAGCGGGTGTTGCCATCACCCAGATCGACAACGTCTGTTAAAATACCCTGCGAACCAGCCATGTTATCAGCATCTGTGGTTAGAAAAACCCAGCAAGAATCTGCTTTGTCTTCCAGGTCCTGCTTTACTGGAAACCAACTTAAGGCCGCAAAGGGTTCTGAAAGCGTCCAGGTAACTTTTTTGCTGCCCCATCTCGAACTGGAAGTGGCATTTGAAACCCCGCTAAAAAACCCTCCTGATTCCGGTTGTCCGCTATAAAATATTTGGGCAGTGATCATCTCGCCTTCCGCTATTTCTTCTATAGGTACCAGCACATTATTGTTTATTCTGTCGAACTCGGAATAGTCGGTGCCATTTACCAAAACTTGGTTAATTTCCATGTCTTCAAACAATTCAAAGGCGAAAGTATCTACATTAACTACGGCAAGCGCTTCAATGGTTACATTGCCTTCGATGGCGGTAGATAAGTTTGTAACCTGAATATCGAGGAAATAGAATTTTACATCATAATCATTCAAATATTCACTTTGCCAGTAGTATAAATCATCTAAGGTACGTGTCTGTTGATCAAACCGGTGCATATGCGAACAATAGGCTTCATTATGGGTAGATGTATTCCACTGTGAATAGGCATTAATTGAAAAAATGAGGAGAATAATAAAAGTGAGAAATCGTTTCATACATTATAAGAGTTAACGGCTGAATGCCTTATTTATATCTTTGCAAAAATATAAAATTAGCGATGGCAACTAAAGAGTTGTGATAATGCAGATAACGCAAATGCAAACAGAGCTTGATATATTAAAACATAAGCTGAAAGGATTTATCAGGAAATTTTATCAAAACCTGATTATTCGGGGCGTAATCATAAGCATCTCATTGCTAATTGTGTTTGTTTTATCTATTAATCTGGTCGAATACTACTTATGGTCAGATACCATCACCCGTACCATTTTATTTTATGGCTTTTTGGCTATAAGTTTATTTGTGTTGGCACATTATATAGCCATTCCGGTAATTAAGCTATTGCAAATGGGCAAGGTGTTGACCAATAAAGAAGCTGCAAGAATCATTGGTAATCACTTTCCGGAAGTCAGTGATACGCTTTTAAATACACTCCAACTTGAAGAAGAAATTAAAAAGCATCATGATGCCGACATGGCGCTGCTACTAGCGAGTGTTCAGCAAAAGGCTACAAAACTAGCGCCCATACCGTTTAAAAATGCTATTAATTTTAAGCAAAACCTGAAATATGTAAGATACTTGGTGCCGCTGGCGCTAATCATTTTAGTGATTTTGTTGCTGGCACCATCCTTTATTACGGAGCCTTCCACTCGCATAATTAAGCATTCGGTTGCGTTTGAGAAGCCATTGCCATACAGATTCATCCTACTGAACGATACTCTCACAGCATTACAGCATAATGATTTTACGGTTAAACTTAAAGTGGAAGGAGAGGAAATACCCATGCAAATAAAAGTGGTTCATGGAAGATTCACTTACAGAATGCCTGAAATAGCTCCAGGATATTTCGAATATATATTTCGCGACCTAGAGGGTGATGTGTATTTCAAGTTACAATCGGATGAATATGAAAGCATGGCATACCAACTCAAAGTAAATCCCAAACCGGTGATTTACAATTTTACCGTATCAATGAACTTTCCTGACTATCTTAATAAACCGGGTGAGGTGATTGAAAATGCTGGTGATCTTGTCGTTCCGGAAGGAACACTTTTAAGATGGAGCATTTTTACCAAAGACACCCGTGAAATTATCTTTAAAACGGACACGGTTATGGATGTGATCAGCCAGCAACAAGGCAATGTGTTTAAAAACAGCATCAGGGCAATTCGCGACTTTAACTATACTATTTATGGAAGAAATGAGTTTGTGAACCATTCCGATTCGATGAGCTTTTATGTGGAACTTATTAAAGATGAATATCCTGAAATAAGCCTGGAGGAAATAACTGACGAAAATATTCAGGCGTATGCCCATTTTAACGGTATAATTAGTGATGATCACGGCTTTCATGACCTGTCAATCCATTACAAAGAAGATCAAGACCTGCAAAGTGAATGGCAAAAATTGAAGATTGAGATCGACAATGAATTAAATCGACAGTATTTCCAATATACGCTTCAGTCGGATTATTTTAACCTGGCACCGGGAGAAAGCATCAGCTATTATTTTGAGGTGCAGGATAATGATGCCATAAACAACTTTAAATCAACAAAATCAAAAACTTATTTGCTAGCTTTCCCTACTGAAGAGGAAATTGCTGAAAATATAAAAGACAGTTCTGAAGAATTCAAAAAGGAACTCGAAAGGGTAAAGAAGGAAATGGCAGACATGTCGTTGCAGATAGAAGAGTTGCAGAATGCCTTATTCGAAAAGAAAGAGATGAACTGGCTTGATAAACAGCAACTGGAGCAGATGATCCAAAAGGAAGAAGAGCTGTTTGATAAGCTTGAGAACCTGATGCAGCTTAAAGAGGAAATGAAAGAAAAGGAAGATATGCTTGATAAAGAAATGGATGCGGATCTTTCTCAAAAAATGGAGCAGCTTGAGAAATTGTTTAATGAGCTGATGGATGAAGAGATGAGAAAAGAGCTGGAGGAAATGAAAAAGCAACTCGAAAAGCTGGATAAAGACA
>JAZBOW010000218.1:0-7991 GCA_036351335.1 Bacteroidales bacterium
GATGCATTAGAAGCTGTAACCACAGCAAATGCGCCAGGCCCGGTATACTATAGCCATACCATCAGTGATGACAATGAAAATGGCGAAATAGAATCAGGCGAAAGTGTGGCTCTTACACTGGAATTATTTAACGGAAGTGATGATAGCTATACAGATGTGAATGTAACGGTTTCTACCGAATCAGCATATATTGATTTTTCTGACAGTATGGAAACTTATGGCGATTTTGCTTCTGAAGAATACAAAACAATTACGGATGGTTTTGCATTTGATGTAATGGAGGGTACGCCTGGCAACGAAAATGTAAAATTTATGATTGAAGCCACGGACGGCAACGAGGTTTGGAACAGTAGTTTTAACATTTTAACCTATGGACCCAATCCAAATTTCGGTAGCCTTATAGTAGATGATGAATCTGAAGGAAATAACAATGGCAGGTTGGACCCGGGCGAAACCGCCGATTTGATCATGATGGTGCACAACTCAGGACAGGCAGACATTGCTGATGTACTGGTGAACCTGCAAATAGCCAATGATTTAGTAACCATTGAAAATGCTGAATTTACCATCGAAAGTATCAATACCGGAAATGCTGAACCGGCTGTGTTTACTATAATGGTTTCTGAAGATGCCACTATTGGCAGTTCTGTAAGTTGTCTATTCGATCTGTCAAGTGGTTTTTTCACCGATACAAAAAACATGTCCCTGGGCATCGGCTTAATTGTTGAAGACTGGGAAAGCGATACATTCGGTACTTTCGACTGGGAATTTGATGGTGCTTCCGACTGGACTATCAGTGATGAAACACCTTATGAAGGACTTTATTGCAGTCAATCGGGGCAGATCACCCACAGCCAGTCGACCTCATTAATCTTAACGTACGAAGTAGGTGTTGACGACAGTATTTCGTTCTATAAAGAAGTGTCTTCGGAGGCAAATTACGATTATTTAAGCTTCTATATTGACAACGTTAAAATGGGAGAATGGGCCGGAGAAGTTGAATGGTCCAGGTCGGCCTATCCTGTTAGTTACGGGCTACATACTTTTAAGTGGGAGTACGATAAAGACGTGGCAGTAACAGATGGCGATGACCGCGCCCGTATTGATTTTATCACATTACCACCTTCCATTCTTCCGGTAGCTGATGCCGGCGAAGACGCGTTGATCTGTAGCACAGATACCTTTGCTCCTGTAGCTATGGCCGAAGACTATAACAGCCTCGAATGGACCACCACCGGAGATGGTAGCTTTGATGATGCCACCGTTATTGATCCGGTTTATACACCGGGCACTTACGATATCGAAAATACGGAAGTTTCGCTCAAGCTGACTGCTTTTGGCAACAATGGCGATGTATCTAACAGCATGAACCTGGAGATCGTTTCATCACCGGATGCACCGGCGTTGCCTGAAGGAGAAACTTATTTTTGTATTGATCCAGGAGTTGCGCTATATACCACCGATTTGATCGACGAAGTGGGCTATATCTGGATGATCGACCCGGCGACGGCAGGCACCACCGAAAGTGATTCGAGTTCAGCGCTGGTAAGCTGGAGTGCCGATTTTACAGGCATGGCCGCTATCCAGGTAAAAGCAATGAACTGGTGTGGCGAAAGTGAATTTTCAGACATACTGAGTGTTGAAATATTTAACAATCCTGAAGTGAACCTGGGCGATGATACCGAAACCTGTATGGGTAATTCTGTAAGTCTTGATGCTGGTAATGAAGGTGCCGCTTATCTGTGGTCGACGGGCGAAACAACCCAGGTTATTGATGTGGATACGACCGGTATGGATGAAAACAATACCAGAACTGTCTCGGTGATGGTAACGGATATAAATGGCTGTTCATCGGAAGATGAAATCATGGTCAGCTTTTTGGATTGCTCGGGCATTTCAGAAAACAATGTACTTGCAGGAATGGAAATTTTCCCGAATCCAAACAATGGTACGTTTACGATGCAATTGAATGCCATAGAGCGCCAGGAAGCAAATATTGAACTCATCAATATGCGGGGCGAGGTAGTTTATAAAGACCAGATTATGCTTATAAAAGGCACGAATACAAAAAAAATACAGGTGAGTCAATTATCAGACCAATTATATTATTTGAGGGTTGTAGGTGAAAAAGGTATCGCAACCAAAAAAGTGATTATTAAGAAATAAAGCAATTTGTAAATTTTGATTTTGTAAAAGCCCTGTTGAAAGACAGGGTTTTTTCATTTAACTATTCAGCCATTTCTTAAAATCTGATGAACGGTCGATGCTGACTATGGTACCAAACGTTTCATCAACTGCGGGCTTTAGCTCCAGTTTTACACGTCCCCTTGAATACGCTACCATATTGGTGATGGCATCCATGTTCACGATATATTTTCTGTTGATACGAAAGAACTTTTCAGGATGAATTAATTCCGTTATCCTGTCGAGGGAATAATCAAGAGGAAATGAATGGCCCTGAAAAGTTTTCAGGAAAACAGCCTTTTCCAGCGAATAAAAATAGGCGATCTCTGATGTTTCAATTTTCCTGATCTTTTCACCGATCTGGATCAGGAAACGTTTTTTGTATTCCGGCACCTTACCCTGGATATTGGTCAGGAGCAGGTCGAAATCAATATGGAAAGCCGATTTAAGCTGTTCAAACTTTTGAAGGCTTTCAGCCAGTTCGGTCTTCCGGATGGGTTTTAGCAAGTAGGCGATGCTGTTGAGTTGAAAAGCGTTAATGGCAAATTGATCATAAGCTGTCGTAAAAATTACCGGTGTATTGATATGCACCTGTTCAAAAATGCTGAAACTGATGCCGTCAGAAAGCTGGATATCCAAAAATATCAGGTCAGCAGTGTTTTTTACAAGCCATTTTACCGACTCTTTGATAGAGCCGGTTTTGGCCAAAACACGGATCCCCGGATCCACTTCACGGAGCATAAGTTCCAGTTTATCCGCTGCAATACGTTCATCTTCAACTATCAGTACGTTCATCACTTTCGGTATTTATTAATGGAAGTTTGGCGATATAGTTATTGTTTTCGATGCTAAAAACCGGTACAAATCTGCTGATCAGCGCATATCTCTTTACCAGGTTCCTGAGCCCTAAACCAGTAGAATTCCCGGAAGAGATTTTGGGCTGAATATTATTCTTAACCACCAAAAAGGTATTTTCATTGTAGATAGCAATATTTAGTGGTTTCGACTTATTGATAATATTGTGTTTGATGGCATTTTCAAGCACCACCTGCAAAGACAGGGGTGGAAGTACATTTTTGAGTAAATGGGCAGGAATGTTCACCGAGTAAGAAAGCATTTCGCCATACCTGATCTGTTGAAGGAACAGGTAAGAACGCATGAAGTCGAGTTCTTTTTCGAGCTTGATGACAGGCTGTTCAATGGTTTCCAGCACGTAGCGGTATACATGCGAAAATTCATCAATAAACTGCTGGGCTTTTTTTACATCGCTATCAATCAATCCCGAAAGTACATTCAGACTGTTGAACATAAAGTGTGGATTAATCTGGCTTTTCAGCACTTCAAATCGAATTTGGGAAAGCTCTTTTTCAAGGTTTTCCGCCTCTTGCTTCGCTAGGGAACTTTCATTAAAATAAATCAGTGCTTCCAACACAACCATCAGGAAAAAGTTGAGCAGGATTAAGTAATAGGCATTATTGAGATTTGTCTGGAAGTCATATTCCATCGAAAAAAACAGCCCTGCCGGGATCACAATAACGGGTGTTATTAAAATGCCTCCGATAATGGCAATCGGGAATTGAATGATAAACCGTTTAACCATCTTTTTCTTCCAGGGAAACTTTTTATTCAGGTACCGGATCAGGGCTAGATCGGGATATGACAGGATGATACCCGCGAAAAATGATAAAACGATACCACGAAATAACCGAATGATAAGCGCTATTGAGTCTTCAAACATTTCTGCCCTAAAAAAATACATCTGCGATACTACAATCAGTTGCATGCCTATAGCTATAAGCAGTAGTATTTTAAGCAGCTTAGTAAATGAAATATGGCTATGAAGTTTTTTGAAGAACATTGATTTTGAATTTATCAGTCAAATATAAAATTAAGTTTTATCAATTTGATCCGGCAGAAACGGATTCTGTTATGATCGTTGCTGTTTTTCATGTATTGAGTAGTACAGATGAAGGGAACACGGGCTTCCCATGTTCCCATCTACTCCTATTTTTAAAATTTCTTTAAAATTCCAACACGAACGGAGAGGTAATTCTGATCCAGAGGCACAACGACACCTTCATTATCTACCTCCCTGCTAAGGGAATTGAATTTTATACCAGGTGTGAGGCTCCAGTTTTTTCCCAAATCCACATCAACTCCACCGGCAGCCTGCCAGCCAAAACCATGGCCGCTATCTTTGATAATATCGCCCGCAGCGTTTTCAATTTCTATGTGGTTATACAATCCACCTGCTCTTAAATAATACGAGAGACGTGTATCACCAATCGGATGTTTGAACTGAAGGCCGAAAACATATCCGGTTTCTTCAAAACAAACATCATTACCTGCAAACGATTCGTCGGCACCAAAGCGGTTCCAGCCCCAGCCGGCATAAATACCGGTAAAAGGAATGAAACGGTAATGCAATATGCCTTCGAATCCGAAACCGGGGTTCAGACTGGCATCATTTAGTTTGCTGGTGGCAAAAGACGCGCCGCCACTGAGTTCTACACCAAAATGTTTTTCTTTTTCCTGCGCCATCATGCTTAGTGAAAAAATGAGGAATAACGTGCTTACAAATAATACTTTAGTTTTCATTGTTTTATGTATTTAATGGTTTCTAATTAAAATCATGATGCAAAAGTAGATGGCCTGTATCACACTGAAAATTAAAACATGATGAACGTGTTATCTGGTATGATGAGCATGTTTATTTCCATGATGAATCATTGCTCCTTATATTGGAATTATTTAGCTTTACCAACATAAAAGCTTACACCATGCGAAACACCACCAAACTTAAAATATTGCTACAGAAATACCGGGTAACATTGGATATGGATGAGGACGAGCAATTTACGATGGTACTGATAGATAAGGATACGGGTAAAATACATGAGTTGGAAGGAAAATCGTACAGTATAGTGATTGCTAAAGCATACAGCCACTTGTTGCAGATATTAAAAAAGCCGATGGAGCTTTAAAAGAAAGACAAATAAAAAAGGTCACACACTTAAAAAAGCACATAACCGTTTATTTAAAATGTTGCCCGACCAGGGGTCGAACCTGGAATCTTCTGATTCAGAGTCATAAAATATTACTATTGCTTTATTAATGAATATTACTCCTTTTCTAATGTAATCAACACTTTTACAGAGAAATACAAATTATCAATTATTTATTATTAATTGATAATATGCCAATATTAATGAAATTTGTTTGTACATTTGTTTGTACATTTTTAAATATGTACAAGCACACATGAATACAATTCACCTCCAGGAAGCAGACATTGAACTGAGAAGTAGAGGTATATCTGTTTATGCCCACTTGGACAAACGAAGGCTAAACAAGAAGGGTACTTACCCCATCAGGATAAGGCTGACACACAAAAGTACATACCGGGATTATGGCACCAGGCAAACGACTGATGAGGATACCTGGAACAAAATTCTGATGAAGCGTCCCAAAGGTGATGCAGCAGATCTGAAGATCAAGATACTTGCATTGCTGGAAAGGGCTTACGATATTCTGATCACAATTGACCCATTCAGTTTTGACGAGTTCAACGCCTTATACATGAACAAACAAAACAATGACAGGAATAATGTATTCAATTGGTACCAAGACAAAATAAAGGAGCTGAAAAAGAATGATCAGGTAGGCACGGCATCATCCTATGAATGCTCAATGAAATCCATACAAGACTTCTCAGGAGAACAGGAGAAACTTACTTTTGATAAAGTTACTCCCGGTTTTTTAAAAAAATATGAAAAATGGGCATACTCAAACGGCAAGAGCCCGACAACTGTGGGTATTTATCTGAGACCATTACGACATTTATTTAACCTGGCAAATAAGTACGTAAAGGAATACCCTTTCAACGATTATAAAATACCATCTCCAAGGAACATCAAAAAAGCACTAACGATAAAACAGATAAAAAGTATCTACGATTACGAGGCAGAGGAGGGAAGCCCGGAAGCATTTTACAGGGATATATGGATGTTCTCTTATTTTGCCAATGGCATTAATATGAAGGATATTTGCAGGTTGAAATACAGTAACATTAAAGGTAATACAATTGAATTCAGAAGGGCGAAGACCTCAAGAACGATAAAAGATTCAAAGCCCATTTCAATAGTATTGACAGATGATTTGAAAAGGATTATTGATTTGCATGGTACTGGAGGAAAGGGGTATATATTTAACTTTCTAAAAGATGGTATAGATGCTGAAGAAGAAATGAACAGCATAAAGCTAGCAACAAGGCAGACTAACAAATACATCAAAAGAATTGCTGAACAGGTTGGCATTGAGGCAGAGGTGTCAACATACACAGCAAGACATTCGTTCGCTACCATATTGAAGAATTCTGGCGTTTCGCCTTACTTTATTGGTGAAAGTCTGGGGCATACATCATTGAAGACAACAGAAAATTACCTGGGCAGTTTTGAAACAGATCAGAAAAAAGCGATTATTGACAAACTAAAAGATTGGTAAAAATGGAAAAGAAGATACCTCCATTAAATTATAATCCTAAAAAAATACCTGAGTGCATCTGGAATTATTTTTGTTCAATGGGCTTTAATAATAATGGCAAACTAATAGCACCATTCAAACGAGCATATACACAGTTGGAACTCAGAAAATATACTTGTTACCCATTGGAAAGGCATTATTATGAGTTTGAAGCTAAATTAGATAATGGGTTAATTCATGACAACAAGGGTAATAAGCTAACTCAAGAAACAATTGAGAAATATCTTATCTCGTATGCCAATGGATTTGAGGAGGGCTATTCGGAGTTTATTAATTCAATAAATGAAACCAAAGGTATTCCGGTCAGTGATGAAAATAAAATTCATAAAATATTTGAAATGTCCTGCAGTCCACTAGAAGAGGGTCGAGGAAACTTAAGCACTGTGAAAACAAGTTTTCAGAAAAAGGATTTTGAAGCTGAACCTGAGAACGAAGAACAATTCATCAAAGATATTAATGTAGTTGAATACATAACTACTGACCTGTTCTTTCAAAAGGGAATTGAAGGGGGCGAAATATACAAAGCTTGGGAAATTGTGCTAAAAAACCAGGGCGTTTTTGAACCAATGTTTGAAGAGCTTGTCAAACCCCCACCCAAAAAGAAAGAAATTACTTCTTTTGTTGATTGCCTTAAACATGATCACCCTGATCAATTGGCGCAAATGTTAAAAGACAGTTTTGCTGAAATGAAAAGACCAAAGCAAGTAGCACTTTTCATCTTTGGATTAGATGCACTAAAATTATTAAAAACTGAAACCATTAAAAGATCAGAGTTACTCAAATCAATTGAAAATTACTTTGAAATAGATTCTTTTAAACCCAGCGCTCTCAATAAATACATTAATTATAAATTCAAAAATGATAATGTGGAGAGACACATCGATAATGATGAAATTAACAAAACTGCCGAAAGAATCGTACTAATCAAAAATCGGCTCTTATAAATCCCTTTGGGGTCCTTTGGGGTCTGACGTCAAAAGACCCCTTATAACCCTGATATACAGGTATATACATCATTATTTTTGCAAACAGTAATAATAATAACTGTTTAAAAAATGAAGTATTTATCTTTTGAAAATCTACCTGAAGTTATCGGAACGATAGCTGAGCAGGTAAACAGGATCGAGGTTAGCCTGAATGAAAAAACGCCTCCAACTGAAACTTCCAACAAAAAGTACAACCTGGCAGAAGCTGCAGCTTATTGCGGCATGGCCGAATCCACTTTCCGAACTTATGTATATAAGAGGCTGGTAGCTGGAACGAAA
>JAZBOW010000219.1:0-12506 GCA_036351335.1 Bacteroidales bacterium
ATGGATTTTGGGTCGGTTGGGCAGGCATATTCGCAAGCACCACAACCGATACAAATTTTGTCCTCAACTTCCGGAATGGTCAGGTTGTCTTTTTTCAGGCTGAAATAAGGCACCATGTTTACCGCTTTTGTGGGGCAATGCTCCGAACAGGCACCACAGGCTGTTTCGTCGGTATATACCACGCAATTCTCTTTAATAAATTTGGCTTTTCCGAGCTGGGTTAGCTTTTTATCTTCAACAGCAATGGGCTGTATGGCCCCGGTTGGACAAATATCGGCGCACAGCACACACTCAAAATTGCAATAATTTGTGTTGTAATCCATGGTAGGCTGCATCATCCCACGTAATCCATATTGCAGGAAAGAAGGTTGCAGCACCTGTGTCGGGCAGACACTCACACACAGTTGGCAGGCGGTACATGCATCCACAAAGTGATCAATGGTCATGGCACCCGGAGGAATCACTGGGTATTCTTTAATCACAGGTTTTTTACCATTGTTTTTTCCTTCGCTATATGCCTGTTTGGCTATCAAACTGACTCCGGTGGCAATAAAAGCTGATTTTTTAAGGAACTCCCTCCTGTCGTTTTTTTCTTGTTGAAATTCATCTTGATTGCTACTTTTGACCCAATCGAATTTATACTCAACACCACCTGCCGGACATACGGTAAGGCAATTGAGGCAACCCACGCATCTTGAAAAATCCACTTCTTTATTTTTGGTGTCAATACAATCTGCTTTGCAGGCATAACCGCAAATACCACAACTTGTACAAGACACTTTATCCAGTTTAATTTTAAAAACAGAGAATTTAGAGATGAATCCCAACAATGTGCCTACCGGGCAAATGGTATTGCAAAACAACCTGCCTCTTGTAGCCGCCATAAATCCAATGAGCAGGAACATAAAAAGTGCAAATCCGAATGTGAACCATCCTATATTCTTGAGGTCGCCATGGTACAGTGAAAAGTTCTCCATTCGCTCCAGAAAGAATACAATGACATTATTTGAGAAATAATACACTGGCCGGAACAGGTTGGCAGAAATTTTACCATACAAGCTGTAAGGGTCCAATAGATTTACAAGAAAAATCTGCCCGATAAACAGCGAAAGTATAACAAGGATCAAAATAGTATACCTAAGCCAGTTGTGGGGTCTGGCAAATTTATTCAACTGTTTTCTTTTCTTGAATTTTCCGGCCACAAAATTGAAAATATCCTGGAAAACGCCCAGCGGACATAAGGTGGAACAATAAATTCTGCCAAACAAAATGGTCAGCAGGAGCACAATGATAAAACCTGTTGCCATGATCCCTAAAAGGTGCAGGAATTTTAAAAGTGATGGTACAAATTGAAAGTATAAAATTCCATTGTACCATTTGGGTGTAATTGTTCCTGAAAAATCAATAAATGCAAAAGTGATCAGTATCAGAAAGCCCATAGAAATAAGGACTCTCAGCCATTTAAGCCATTTGAAGGTCATACGATCAGAGCTTAATCCTGTTGATGTTCAACTTGCTGAGATCATACGTGCCGACACCCATTTCAGATGCTTTGGCAATGTATGGTATATCTATTGGATCTGATCCAAATACCTTGGCTGCAGCTGCATCAGCCGAGACGATATTGGTAGCCAGAATTTGTGTTTTATACGTAACCACATCACTTTCCGATACGCCGCGCGGGCCATTTTGCATCATCACCCGGTAGGCATCAATTACATTCAGGTCGGGTTTGCAATAGGTGGTAAAGTCGGCAATGCATTGATGCAGGTCGTTACGGTGCCAGAACCTTCTGTCCCAGATCACGCCCATCAGGTTTTTCATGGCAATGGATAAATCGGCAGAGCTGTGGTGTTTTAAAATAGGCACATTGATAAATACATCTGTATCCAATATCAGTTCATGAACTTTGGCTTCTTTTAAAGAAACGCCATCAGGAATGGTGACAGGTCGGTAATATTTTTCTGAATTTCCGGTAATCACTTTAGCGCCGGCCTCCTTTGCCATAGGCTCAATCATACTGTTTTCATAACATTTGGTCCATTCATCGCAGGTGTAATCGAAAACATACACTTCGCTGGCACCGGCATTGAAACATTGTTCAATGATCCGTTTTACGAGTTTTGGATTGGTGTTGGCTGCCCTGGCTACATTGGTATCCCAACCAATATTTGGTTTTACAACAACCGATTGTCCTTTTTTTACGAAAGCGCCCATGCCACCCATCGATTCAATTGCCTTATCGAACATCAATTCCGGTTCTCCATTCATCACGGCCACCATATCATAACTTTCGCCTGCAGGTGGATTTTGCATAGCAAAAAGGGTATTTAGATTACCAAATACCATTGCGGTAGTAGAGGCTAGTGTGGCGCCCGCTGTCTTTATAATAAACTCCCTGCGTTTCATAGTCTAAAATTTAAATGAGAATCATGGATAAAAATACAATGAATTTTTGTTTCTTTACATAGTAAAATAGTTAAAGAAAATTGTTCTAAATAAAGAAAACGAATTATGACAACAGGTACATCAATGGTATTCAAGCAGGAAAAAATCAAAAGTATCCTTTTTGACATCGTGGCACTGGCCTTCATTTATTTTGTTCCAACCATCTCGCACTATTTAAGTGTTCCTCTCTATCTGATAGAACCTATGCGGTTGATGCTCGTGTTGGCCATGGTGCATACCAACAGAAGAAATGCTTATATCATCGCGTTTACTTTACCTGTTTTTTCCTTGCTGATGTCGGGGCACCCCGTTGCCATTAAAGCGGTCATTATGACCATGGAACTCGTATTGAATGTGTGGTTATTTTACACCCTCAGCAAGAAATGGAAAAATGCATTTGCAGTGATGCTGCTCAGTATCGTGCTCAGCAAACTGGCTTATTATCTTTTAAAATTCGGATTGATCAGCTTTGCCGTGTTTGATACCGAACTGATCTCGACACCTATTTACCTGCAGCTAATCACAAGTGTGGTTTTCAGTGCTTACTTGTTCCTGCTTTTCAAAAGAAAAGAAGCTAAAAATTAAATCCTGGTTTTAGTCTTTTATTTCATGTTTACAACAGCACGGTATACTTCGTTGGCCGCCTGCTGGTTGAACTCGAAGGTTAACTTTTTATAGTTTACCAGGTCGATAATGGTACCAATATAGCATAAACCGGCAGTGAGCAGGTAAAGGATGCCCATCCCAACCTGGCCGATCATAAACCGCTGAATACCACCCACGCCCAGCAATCCGATCACAGCCCCGATAAGGATGGTGTCTGATTTTTTTCTTTCGGTATTATAAAAGGTAGCAAAAGTTTGCAATTTCTCTTCAGTCAGTTCTATTGTGAGGTTTTCGAGATAAACGAGTTCGTTGGGTTCAACGCCCGGTATCATGTGTAAAAGTTTTGATGCCATAAGTTTGTGTTTTAAAAAGGTTTTTAACTAATGTAAATATTCTAAGAATAATAACAATCAATGCAAAAATGCCAAGGGGATGCTCCGAGAATGAGGCACGGATATCCAGGTGCATGATGTGGTGCAATGAATGCCCGATACCACAACCCGGACAAAAGTTAAAGCCGAGGTTTTTGATAGGGCAGAGGGTAAAATGCGTGCTGTCGGCATTCATTGAAAAGAGATAGATCAATGCGATTATCCAGAAGAATAATTCCAGGTTAGCCCATATGAATTGAAATACCCTTTTCATTGCATTTTAAAAAGTAAAGTTACATAAATATCGGACTATTTGGATTTTTTGCAAACGACAATAAACTCTTTTGACTTTTCATTTAATGGACGGCCTTTATAATCACCCAGTATGTGGTACGATTCAAATTTTGTCCGTTCCATCAGGTGCTCAAGTTCGTAGCGGAAGAAAAACCGTAAGGGCACTATCCATTTTTCACTTTGTACCTGATCATTTTCATCCTCCCATTCGAGGATAAATTCAGCTTTTATAATTTGGTTGATCAGGTCGGGGTAGGATGAGGTGGTTCGTTTTAGTTTTTTCCCTTCTTCATATTCCCCTTCAAAATCCACAAAGTTTTCAAATCCTTTGATGATGTATTTCAAATCGGGTACAAAAGCGTCGAATATAAATGTGCCGCCGGGTTCCAGGTGGTCATACACATTGTTGATGGCTTTGATTTGGTTTTCTTTTTCCATTACATGCATCATCACACGAAAGGGCGCAACGATAAGCTCAAACTGGAAATCGAATTTAAAATCAACCACACTTTGCCGGCTGATGCGGTGGTGATCTTCGGTGGCTATTTTATCGTACAATACACCCAGCATATCCGGGCTGGTGTCGATGCCATATATATCTGCCTCATCCAGAAAGGCGGTTTTAAAGAAACGCCCTGTGCCTACACCTACTTCCAGCACTTTTCCCCGGGCTTCACGTATTTTGTTTAAAAAGAAGTCCTTATCTGTGCTATCGCGTATTTCCATGTATATGGTATCGTAAAAGCGGGCAAAGTGTTTGGGGTAATCGTACTTGTTGTCCATAGGGGGTGGATTAAACGTGTAAAGTTACAAATCTAAGAATTGGGTTTACAGGATAATAAAAAAATCCGCCTCAAAAAAAGAGGCGGATTTAACACATTTATTCAAGTGATTTTTAAGAATACAATCTTAACAATTCTTTTATTATTTTGATAGACAATAGTTATTTGCCTGTCCTGGAGTACCATAGTCCCCATCACCATATGTGGATGAGATTTCTGTGCACCAATTGAAAACATTGTCATTCTCTGAAGCGTTTAAAAAATTTGGGTCTAAGGATCTACTTTTTCCACTAGAAGAACTTGAATACCCGACGTGGTCAATTAAGAGTAATGCGGTAGTTTCTATAACAACTTCGTCACCGCTATTGCCAAGTGTGAAACCAGTATAAGCATAATCCACAGTTAATCCTCCATTCTCGGATGTATTGTCGTTAATTCCCAATACAACGTAACCATATGAAGGAACTACAAGACTTGCACCAATCACATGCGAATCAAAATCATCATCTCTAATAGTCAATCCTTCCATTTCAATTGGATGATCCGTGCTATTATAGACTTCGAACCATTCTCCATCACCGTCTGCTACCGCAGCAGGATTTGCCATAATTTCTGTAATAACTAAATCACCGGTATTAATTGGTGCAGGTGGTTCTGAACATTCATCATTCATTATACCTGGTGTACCTTTATCACCATCTCCATAAGATGAAGTCGCTTCACACCAATTAGCACCATCATCATTTGCTGTCGCATCAAAAAAGTCTGGGTCTAAACTCATACTTGCGCCATTCGGGTCAGGAAAATTAGGTCCCCCATCATAATTAACACGGTCAATTTCCAATAGATCTTCTGTTTCAATGACCACTTCGTCATCTCCATTGGCAAGAAACCAACTGCTCCCATAACTATAGTCAACCTGAACTCCGCCGTTAGTCATGTCATCAATATTATTTCCAAGAATTACAAAGCCACCGGATGGAACAATAAGATTTTCTGCTATAACATGACTATCAGATCCGTCATCACGAATAGCCATACCTAGCATATCAATAGGATGATCTGTCGTATTATAAACCTCAAACCATTCTCCATCGCTGTCACTTACTGCTTGAGGATTTTGCATGATTTCTGTTATAATTAAGTCGCCAGCAGATAAAGATGGGTCAGGTATATTTACATATGGTGGGTAAACAATGTTTGATTCAGATGCAACGCAATCACCAACTACAAAATCCCAAACGCCATCTGTACCTGGATCATAGGTGTTTTCAAAGATATCATTCCAGACATAAGTATCTATTAATACCCAGTCCATTGTACTGCCGACCATGGCCCATAGATACAGGTCAAACTCATAGTAATCCACTTCAGCATCATAATCAGGATATCGGATACATAATGGTTCTCCGATACCATCCCAATCCATATTATTGAAATCAGTTCCAACCATATCTGCTAATTGACCATCACCAATTTGATGACGCGCCCTGATCTCAAAAATGGCAGCTTCGTCTATAAATACACCACCACCTGAGGCATACTCGGTACTTGCATAGATAGAAGGGTCTTCAATACAGAAGTCGCCAAAGAAACACATTTCTCTTACAGTGATTTCTGTAATCTCGAACCAAAAGAATCCGAATAACTCAAAGTCATTTGGAACAAAGCATAGTACATCTATTTTAATTTTTGTTTTGTAGAATGCACAAACTTCAAATGTTACATCAACATGATCAACTGCGAAATCCCAGAATTCAGAACCTGCTAAAGGAGCAGCTTTGAATAATTGATCATCCAATCTTGCTGATTCATCATATCCAGGTGTACCATTGTTATCCCATACATAAAATTCTAACAACGTATAGGTGTCACAATCATCATCGTCATCTAATACAGGAAGCATAATGGCTTTTGTATAGGGCAAACCTTCAACATAATATACTTCCGCATAAAAAGTATCAACTTCCTGCAGACTGTTCATTATGACAATTTGGGCATACTTATTTATCTCACCATCAATTGAATCAATACAGTTAGGAACAGCATATTCCCTATCTGGTGATTCAAGAATGGTATTGATATCGAAAGTAACTTCCTGTGTCTGTTGGTTAACAGGAGCAGGAGTTTCAGTAGAGTTCTTCTTACAGCTAACTAATATAGCTGCGATCATGAATATGTATAATAATTTTTTCATATCTCTATAGCTTTTTAAGTTAACAATTATTTATCGTAAGGAGAATTAGTCCATGGACCAGGTAACAAGTATTCTGGATTTTCAACGCAGTCGCCCCATCCAAATTCAATTACACCATCACCATCCGGGTAGCCTGTATCCAGGTCTTCAAGTGCATTATCTGTAAAGAACCAGATATGTTGCCACCCAACTCCTAAACCAACATCAAATACATCATCTCTTGTGGCATCTAATGTGTAACCAAAATTCTCAGAACGTACATCTGGTGCATAGTACCAAGGTCCGTACACAAATAAGAAAATGGCAAATTGTTCACCTTCAATAGCATCGTAATCAGCATATTTGAAGCACAAAGGCTGACCTTCACCCAGGAAGTCTTCATTGGTATATGTTCCTCTGATCCAATATGAATTAGGATCCTGATCATCCTGTTCTCCAAGTATAAGGGAAAATATGGCTGGCATATCTTGTTGGATACCCATTTGTTGACCTTGATACAAGTTGTCAATAGTATTCCAGACATCTAAAGGTACCCCATTCGTATGCCATTGGCTTGGATTCATCCACCACGCCTGGCATATATCACCATAGAAGCATATCTCTCTTACTGTGATCTCGGTAATTTCAAACCAGAAGAATCCGAATAGTTGGTAATAATCTGGTGTAAAGCAAAGCACGTCAATATAGAATTCTTTTTTCTCAAAAGCACAAATTTCAAGTGTAACCGGTAAGGTCTGTGTCACAAATTGAAAGAATTCGGATGGTGGAATTTGTTCAATTTCGTCACCGGGATATGGTGCAGCTTTGATCATATTTCCTTCTTCGTCATACACGTAAAACTCTGTTACATAATATGTGTCACAGCAATCAGGTGCGTTGTCACACATAGTAACTGGTAATTTTACTGATTGTGTGTAAAATTCACCGTTGGTATAAAATACCAGAACTTTAAAGTAGTTCGTGCCATTTGGTCCTTCAATGCCGTCACCTTCAAGTTCATTTCCTTCAGAGTCCTCTATTTTCATAAGGGCCCAGCCAGGAATAGCATCAGGATCGCATTGAGGAACATCATAGTCATAGACCCAATCCCTGTTTGCGTCAGGAACCAAAGTAGTCACATTAAAGGAAACTTCAGCGTACTGGTCAGCAGCAGGCTGTGTTGTTTCATTCTTCTTACAGCTAAATGCGATAGCTGCAATAAGAACTAATAAAATTACTTTTTTCATAGTTAAATATTTAATTATAAATTTATTTTGTTGGCTTGTGCTGCTTATTTGAAATAGATTAGTTGTTTCATAGGCATATTTGTATTTGTTCTACTTCGTTTGAATATCTTATTATTATATCGTTCTCATACATGTAAAAACGTTTCTTACCATTGTTAAGCGGGCATAAAATGTTCCCATATTGCTATAAAAGCATATACATCTACTATTCACATGTTAAAGAACCACTGTTTCTTTAAAATTAAAAATGCAACTTGCTACCTTATCTAAATAAAGATATGGGACTAAGTTGATTTACTTAGTATAGCTTGCTTGAGCGAATACTCATAACCGAGAAAAAAATGCTTGTTTGTTCACCAGAAATAAAAACATTGGCTTATGAATTTCGCCAATGGGTTTTTTAGGATGGACAAATATAGGGATTCGAAAGTGGAATTCAAATAAAAATTGCAATATTTTATTGTTAGAATTTTTTAAGTTGTAAACGAATGCCAAGAGATAATATGTGTAATTTCGTTCGTAAGGATGAACAAAGACGATATGGCTAACAAGAAACTAAAACTGATCGAACAGGATCCCTGGCTGGAACCCAGTGAAAAAGACATACAGGAACGATATGATCGCTACGAAGCGAAGCTGAAAGAGATCGAAAAGGATTTTGGTGGCCTGACAGAGATCGCAAATGGTTACAAGTACTTCGGAATTAATTACGATCCAAAAAGAAAAGGTTGGACCTATCGTGAATGGGCACCACGGGCCAAAGCGCTGTACCTGGTAGGCGATTTCAACAACTGGCAGCAATTCGATCATCCGCTTACCAAAAATGAATTTGGTATCTGGGAATTGTTTTTGCCTGAAGATGCATATAAAAACACCTTTCTTCACGGTAGTAAAATAAAAGTGCTGGTGGATTCAGAGAAAGGGCTGAACTACAGGATACCTGCATACATCACACGGGTAGTGCAGGATGATGACACAAAGAATTTTACCGGGCAATTGTGGTTTTCCGAAAATATTGACTGGTCCGACGATCCATTCGAGATGGACCAAATTGAAGAATTGTTCATCTATGAAAGCCACATTGGCATGGCCCAGGAAAAAGAAGCAGTGGGTTCCTACCTGGAGTTTGCCGAATTGATATTGCCACGGATAAAAGATGCAGGCTACAATGCGATCCAGTTAATGGCTGTGCAGGAACATCCGTATTACGGTTCTTTCGGCTACCACGTTTCTAATTTCTTTGCCCCCTCATCACGTTTTGGAACCCCTGAAGACCTGAAATTACTTATCAAAAAAGCGCACCAAATGGGCATCGGGGTAATCCTCGATATCGTGCATTCGCATACCGTGAAAAACATCATCGAAGGTATCAACCAGTTTGACGGTTCCGACGGGCAATATTTTCATGAAGGCAGCCGGGGCGACCACCCGCAGTGGGATTCCAAATTATTTGATTATGGAAAACCGGAAGTGCTGCGTTTTTTGTTGTCAAATATCAAATACTGGTTGAAAGAGTTTCATTTTGATGGCTTCCGCTTTGATGGGGTGGGCTCGATGATGTATTACCACCATGGTATGGAAACGATCGATACAAGGGAAAAATATTTCAGGCAGGGCGTTGAATGGGATGCTGTTACTTATCTGCAACTCGCGAACCAGTTAACCCACCAATTAAATAAGAATGCGGTCAGCATTGCCGAAGATGTAACAGGCATGCCGGGTTTAACTTCAAAAGTAGATGATGGCGGACTGGGCTTTGATTACAGGCTCGGGATGGGCATTCCTGATTTCTGGATCAAATTATTGAAAGAATACAAAGATGAAGACTGGAACATCCACGAGATGTGGCAGGTACTGAATGACCGTCTATCGCATGTAAAAACGGTGACTTATGCCGAATCGCACGACCAGGCTTTGGTGGGCGACAAAACACTTGCATTCCGGCTGATGGATAAGGAAATGTATTTCCATATGCACAAAGACGACCCGGATCTGGTTGTTGAGCGGGGTGTGGCACTGCATAAAATGATCCGGTTGTTTACCATTGCGTTGGGAGGGCAGGCCTATATGAATTTCATGGGCAACGAATTCGGTCATCCCGAATGGATTGATTTTCCGAGGGAAGGCAACAACTGGAGTTACAAATATTGCCGCAGACAGTGGTCACTGGTGGATAACCCGGAGTTGAAATACCAATACCTGGCTGCCTTTGATAAAGCCATGATCGAAGTGATCAAAGCAAATAAGATCATGTCGTCTTTATTCGGTAACCAACTCAATATGGATGAAGCGAATAAAACCATCGCTTTTGAAAGAAACCATTTGATCTTTGTATTTAATTTTCATCCTCATAATTCAATTCCTGATTATAAATTCCCGGTACCCAAATCAGGAGCGTACCGTCTTATTTTAAATTCTGATGATGTTGCCTTTGGTGGCCTCGGTCGAATTGACCCAAACACAACCTACATCAGTAAAAATGACGGAAGCGGCAATAAACTCAGTATTTACAATACCAACCGGACTGCACAGGTGTTTGAGAGGGTGGTGTAGGTGAATAAAACCATATTTTAAAGCAGAAAAATGAAAACAAAAATACTGGAAGTGCTCAGGTTACTCATCGTTTCCGCAACTTTCTTTTTTGGCTATCTGATCGGGTTTGAAAACAATACCTACAACCCGGTAGCCCAATTACATTTTATGGTACCCTTGCTCATTATTGCCATTGCCGGAATATCAGGACTGGAAGGACTGTTTTTTGCGAGAGAGGCTGCTGAAAGTAAAGGGTTTGAAACCGGAAGCAATTATCAACGACAATCGGCCATTGCTTTGCTATCGTATGCGGTGATTGCTGTAATTGTATATTTTATGAATTGGGGCATTAAAGCTGAATTAACCATTTTATTTACCTTCATGTTTTTTATCATTTTTTCGGGTATCAACCATGGTATGGATGCTGTCAGAAGAAAAAATTATAAATGGCAAAATATCAACCGCCCGTTTATTATGTTATTGCTGGTCGTTGGGCTTGTGTACCCGGTTATTATGGCTCTGCAACGAATTTAGCTTCCATCGTTTATGGCTCCATAGCCAAAGTTCGGGAGTTCTAATTATATTTTCTTCCAGCAATTGCGCGTATTCGTCAATTATATCATGCTTTTTAATCCCTGTGGCAGATCCATTCATATGCTGAAAGCGTACTTCATATTTTCCTCTTTTTAATTTCTGAAAACAGGAAAATACCATTGTTTGATCACTTTTTTTCGCAATTATATCTGCACCTATTGAAAAAGCAGTATCCTGATTAAGAAATCTGACCCAATGAACAGTAGCATTGCGCACCGGGCTTTGGTCACCTACGATGCAATTCAGAGAAATGATATTTTCAGTTTGGTTTTTCAGCAAGGTTTTGTAGCCTTTAGAAGATTCAATGCATTGAATTCCAAAACGGCTTCTTATCAATTTCAATAATTGGTCGAAATAGGAGTTTGACAACGGCTGATAAAGCACCGTAACCCGATGTGATAAAAATAAGGGTAAAAAGATGATCCATTCCCAGTTGCCAAAATGGGCCGTATATAAAACCACGTTTTTTTGTTCTTTGTATAATTGTTCAACCAACTCTTTGTTTATAATATGAAATCTGTTAGATGCCTCTTTTTTACTGATGGTCAATACCTTAATTGTTTCAACAGTAAGGTCGCATAAGTGCCTGTAAAAATTCCTTTCTATTTTTATTATGTCTTTCTGGCTTTTATCAGGGAATGAATTGACAAGGTTGGTTGCTACCACTTTCCGTCTGTATCTGAATACATAGTAAACAAATACGAATGAAATATCTGAAATAACAAATAATAGTCGCAATGGAATGAAGGAAAGCAGATAGAAAGGGAGAAACTTTAATTTTTGCATCAACACGACTAATTGGTTAATAAACCCCGACCCTAATAATTTATTGTGAATTTGTTAAAGAAAAAATACGGAGTGTTTTGCCATTTGCTTTATTCATTCTGCGTTTTATGGCTACACCCGTATATTTGGATTGATAAAGAAGTAGTATTGGAGGTTTTACGATGAGAAAAATGCCTTATTCTTATTTACTATATACTGGTTTTTAGGATAGCCTGATTTTTAATTTTGGTAAACAATCTTTAAATTTTGGTTTTGACAACCTTCTTTTTTAATTGGATTGAAGCGCCTTTCTATTTTCTGTATGATGCATTGCCACATTCTTTTACTGGCTTCGATCAGGCGAGGTATGCCAAAAATAAGCGCCAGGATTCCGGCAAGTACAAAAATGATTGAGTAGCCATCTTGAGCTGAACCCGTGCCGGCAAATGCAAATGGACAATTAAGAAATAAAAGAATGATTAAAAATATATTTGATCGATTCATGGGAACGGGATTTGTTGCAAGCAAAGTTAATTCATTTGCAGTGCATTGTCAATACGGCTTACAACTATCTAATCACATATATTGCACTGTAATTCGTATGGTGGTGTCATTTTTAAATTCCAACACGCATTCCTCAAAATCAGGCTTTGATAACTTTACTTTGTAGTTCCTCGAAAAGCCATATCCC
>JAZBOW010000220.1:0-2827 GCA_036351335.1 Bacteroidales bacterium
ATTCTCCACTTAAATCTTATTTTTACCATTGTAATTTGTTTTAATTAGCGAAAAGCATTGATGCGTATTCAAAATGCAGATACCAAGAAGCGTCAGCAGCTGAATGAAGACGATATTGTTAAAATTCTGACTGTTAAAGCTACCGAAGAAAATAGCCAGAAAGTTATTACACCACTTCAGGCTACCGGTGCCAATATTTCAGCGATTGGAGCTAAAAGTGATTATGAATTCGTGCAAAAAAGGGCTTCTTATCTCTTTAAGCTGCTACCCTATGCTTTAAGGCAGTTGACAAAAGTGTATCGGTTTCCGGGTATCTGGATCAAAGGTGCGTTCATCGTTTCATTCATTATAGGAATATTATCAAATTATCTGGGTCCACAGCGATTAATTCATATCATTTATAATCCTTTGACCATTCTAATAGCGTGGAATATACTTGTTTATGTTTTCATGTTCATTAAAAGTTTTTTTCGTTTCAGAATACAGTTTGACACAAGCCAATTTGAAAATAATAAAGAAGAAGATAATGATTACAATGACGATGAAGGTGACTCCCATTTTGTTATCGATTGGCTGATAGGTGGACTGTATAAGATATTGTTTCGGTTCAAGGCAAAGTTTATTGATAACAACACCAAAGTAACTATTTTAAAAAGGATCCTACCGGCTTTCTGGAAATCATATAAAAATGTCGCTGACAAATCCTTGCTGCTCCGGTTTAAAAGTGTGATGAACGTGAGTGCTATCGGACTCTTAATGGGTGCATTATTAGGTGTTTATTTCAGGGGATTGTTCTTCAATTACAATATGATCTGGCTAAGTACTTTCATTTCAGAATATGAAACGATCCGTAATTTTCTGAACCTTTTATACGGCATGGCCAACTTTATGATAGATGGATACTGGATCACAGACACACAAATTCAGCAATTACTTTTACCTGACGGTGCTCCTGCAGGACCCTGGATACATAAAATGGCACTGACTTCATTAATTGTGATCTTTATTCCCCGCTTGATCTTGACAACTTATTACAAAAGAAAAGCAAAACACTCACTTAAACCTCTTAATCTTTCAGAAGAATACTATCAGCAAGATATATTAAAAGACAGAGAAAAGCTGATAGATGTAATTCGTGAAGGTATCCATGAAATCATATCAAAAAAAATTAAGAAAACCGGAGAAACAATTTCTGAATTTGTTATCAAGGATTATTACGAGCAATTTATCACACCCATACTACTGGACTTTCGGGAGAAAGGTGGCAAGATAAAAGATTTGGAATCCAGCTTACTAAAATCGCAGCAGCGTTTTGAACCCATTTTGTTGAATTACCTTAAAGATGTACAGGAAGAGTTCAGGGATGGCGTTCTGACAGAATTGAATCTATTCCTGGGACGAAAACTGGAAATTGATATCAACACGATGAGCACCTACCAACCCAAATCTGATGACATTGATCAGAAACTTGCCGGGCGCATTGCTTCCGATATTGGTGACACGATAGGTGGCACCATAGTTACAACTGTCTCGCTGGCTGTGGGTTCCATTAGCGGTGGTATTGGCAAAAGCCTTGGAATAGCTATTATTTCAGGTCTATTAGGCGTTTCGGGCCCGGTTGGATTACTGATTGGCGGAGTTATAACAGCCGCAACCCTGGGAGGTGTATACAAAAGAAAACGCACCCAGATATCTGCTCTGGTTAAAGACATTCCGCTGCCGGCTTTTGCTATAAAAGCAACCTTAACAGATTCTAAAATCGGAAAAACAAAAAAAGAAACTTACGATCATACTGAAAAGGAAATCAAAAATATGCTGGAACCAAAAATTGAAGAAGTAACTTTAAGCATCCTTAAAGACCTTACATATTAGGAATTATAATTTTGGTCAGTGTAATCAATTAATAACCTGACCATTCAGAATCACGGTTTCAATTTTATTTGTACCATAATAATATGGCAGAAAAGCAATCGAAGGTATTTCTTTGGTAATAAACAAATTGGCTTTCTTCCCAATAGCAATCGTTCCCATTTCATCACTCAAATCCATGGCATAAGCCGTGTTCAATGTAGTGGCATTGATGGCTTCCTCAGGCAGCATTTTATAAAGAATGCAAGCCATCGATAAAATGAGCTGCATATTGCCTGATGGAGACGAACCAGGGTTAAAGTCGCTGGCCATGGCTACTGGCAATCCGGCATCTATCATTTTTCTTGCCGGCGCATACTGCATGCCTAAAAAGAAAGCCGCTCCCGGTAAAATGGTGGGCATGGTCTCAGACTTTACAAGTGCTTCAATTTCCTGATCTCCTGTAAACTCCAAGTGATCTACTGACAATGCATTGAATTTTACACCTGCTTGTATACCTCCCGAAAAATCTAATTCGTTGGCATGTATTTTACCCCTTAGACCATATTTTTGTCCGGTTGCTAAAATTCTTTCAGTGTCTTCTACTGTGAAAAAACCTGTGTCGCAAAATACATCAATATAATCGGCCAACTGCTCTTCGGCTACCCGGGGCAACATTTCATTAATTACCAAATCGACATATTTTTCCTGCTTTCCGCGGTATTCCAGCGGAATGGCATGTGCACCCAAAAAAGTGGATTTAATAGTCAACGGTGATAGTTGTTTCAGCTTTTTAATCACACGCAACATTTTCAATTCAGATTCAAGCGTCAGGCCGTATCCACTTTTAATTTCTACCGCCCCGGTTCCATAGCTGATGATCTCATCCAGTCTTTTAAGCGCATCCTTCAATAACTCTTCTTCAGATATCGATTGCATCTTCCGGGCTGAATTAAGGATACCCCCGCCCCTTTTGGCA
>JAZBOW010000221.1:0-17765 GCA_036351335.1 Bacteroidales bacterium
CAGTTGTGAAGTTATTGATGATCATTGGCATCCTGTCGATGTCACTTGTTTATTTTGAATATTAATCTAAAAAGGATGCTCAAAAAAATATTACAGCCCTATGATGTGATTCTGGCTTCAGCTTCGCCAAGAAGAACCGAGTTAATGAAGGAGTTTGGTGTTCAATTCAGTGTGCACCCAAAACATATTGATGAAAGTTTCGATCCGGAACTCCCCCCGCAAAAGGTGGCTGAATATTTAAGTGAGAAAAAAGCGCGTGCATTTTCAGGCAGCGAACTGCATACAAATACCCTCATCATTACAGCAGATACCATCGTAACCATTGACGACATCATTCTGGGAAAACCAAAAAATGCGGAGGAAGCAAAAAGTATTCTGCAACAATTATCAGGGCGCAGGCACGAGGTGGTCACCGGGGTTACCATCAGGACGTTCAATAAATTAAAAACATTTTCAGTGGTAACCATCGTGTTTTTTAAAGAACTTTCTGATGCTGAGATAGATTATTACATTGAAAATTTTCAACCTTTTGACAAAGCCGGTGCTTATGGTATTCAGGAATGGATTGGTCACGCCGCAATTGAAAAGATCGAGGGCTCCTATTTTAACGTAATGGGCTTGCCGACCCATCGCTTGTACGAAGAGCTCATGTCATTTGTAAAAGAATAGGTCGTACTCCTCATGATTTTCCGGATTTTTATTGCTTAGATTCATCATCCCGAATAAAAAAGATTCTTCTGCCAGAGAAATTTGTTAAAAAGTGACAAATGTCGTAAAATTTACGAAAAAATGCGTACATTTGTGTTAAATAGGATGCAGATGACAAAGAAATCAGAACTTAAAGAACCCATGGTAGCCTACGCCTCACTTGATGATAAAAGCGTTTATACGCTCATCAGCGCTATAAAAGAGGGGATAGAGTTTTCATTTTTTGAAAAGCTTGCCAGGAAAATTCCATTTACAATCCGCGAATGGTCATCTTACCTGCATTTATCAGAACGGTCATTGCAGCGATATAAAAAGGAAAGGGGCACATTTAACCCGGTTACATCTGAAAAGATCATCGAAATAGCGATGCTGAACAAATATGGCATCCAGGTTTTCGGTGATCAGCAAAAATTCAATATATGGTTGGCTTCTAATAATACAGCTTTAGGGGGCATCAGCCCAAAAAACCTTTTAGATAGTTCGTTCGGAATACAGTTAATTAAAGATGAGTTAACCCATATTGAACACGGTGTTCTGGCATGATTGTTTACCGGTTGGCGAAAACGATATATAGTCATGATCTGTCTAGTAAAGGGGCTCAAAAAGCTGGTGGTAGGTGGAATAGCAGGGGCATTGCAATGGTTTATACCAGTGAATCGAGGGCTTTATGTACGGCTGAAATTGCAGTTCATACGCCTTTAGGAATTTTACCTGACGATTACCAGTTGACCACCATTGAGATACCTGACCATATAAAAATCTTTAAAATATTACCTCAGAAATTGGCACCAGAATGGAAATCGATTCCACATTCGGGTAAAACCCAGGAATTGGGAGACGCATTTATCAAAGAAAAAAAATATGCAGTGATGAAAGCTCCATCAGCAGTGGTGCAGGGCGACAGTAATTATCTGATCAATCCGGATCATCCAGACGCTAAAATGATCCAAATCGTAAATGTGGAACCTTTCACCTTCGACCAGAGAATGTTCCTGAAGTAAAATGTTTGTAATAATTATTCTTGTATTACTTTTGGCTCACTGCAAAAACAATAAAAATAAAATATCATGAACGGTAAACTAGTAAAAGGTTTTGTCAATTATTTTTTTAAGGGCTTGTTATTTCTCGCACCTATCGCGATTACCATCTGGGCAATTCTAGAACTTTTTTATTTGATAGATGGTCTGCTCCAGGGATTTATTGATGATTACTTTGGTATGCATATACCTGGCTTGGGATTGCTCATTCTGCTGCTGCTAATCACGTTTATAGGGTTTATTGGCTCTACCATCATTTTCCGCCCACTTGTAACTTATTTTGATAAGCTCATGGCGCGGGCACCTTTAATCAAAATCATTTATACGGCTGTTAAAGATCTGGTTTCTGCATTTGTAGGGCAGAAGAAACGGTTCACGGAACCGGTTCTGGTGCAGCTTGACAGTGCTTCAAATATTGAAAAGCTTGGTTTTATTACCAATAAAGATCTTTCCGTTATCGGCATCTCAAATGAAAAAGTAGCGGTATATTTGCCCCACTCGTATGCCTGGTCTGGAAACTTGATCATTGTGTCAGGAAAATATGTAAAACCCATCCAGGCATCTTCTACGGAAGTGATGAAATTTATTATCTCGGCCGGCGTTACAAATATTGAATAGAAAAACTAATGACAAACAAAAAGCCTCTAATACTTATTACCAACGATGATGGTGTTCATGCGCCTGGATTGCGAAAACTAATCTCATTGATGAAGCCCCTGGGTGATGTAATTGTGATTGCTTCGGAGCATGTGATGTCAGGCATGGCACATGCGGTTACCATTCAAACACCCTTACGAATGAATCTGGTGAAGGAAGAACCAGGATACAAGGAGTATATTACCAACGGCACACCCAGCGACAATGTGAAGTTGGGTAAACATCAGATTTTGGAAAGACAGCCTGACCTGTTGGTTTCAGGTATCAACCACGGCTCTAACGCTTCTATCAATATTATTTATTCGGGTACGATGGGTGCCGTTCTGGAAGGTACCATCGATGGCATTCCCGGTATCGGTTTTTCTCTGTTGGATTACAGCCACGAAGCAGATTTTTCACATGTAGATGAATTTATTCTCAGGATCACCCAAAAAGTTTTGTCAGAAGGCATGCCTTCGGATATAGGTCTGAATGTGAATATTCCTAAAATTTCAAACCAGCCTATTAAAGGCATAAAAGTTTGTAAACAAGCAAAAGCACGCTGGGTGGAAGATTTCGATTCGCGTTTTGATCCATACGGTAGAAAATATCTATGGATGAAAGGCGAATTTGTAAATGGCGACCCGAACAAAGATACGGATCAAAAAGTGCTGGAAGCAAATTATGTATCGGTGGTGCCGGTGCATGTCGATTTCACGGCACATCATTATATTGAAAAGCTAAAATTTGACTAAATTGATACTTCATTTTTTTAAAAAGGACGATTTTCTAATAGGCTTGCTTGTCGGCATGCTTTTACCCATTCTGTTTTATGGAGTTGTTTGGCTACTTGATGGGTTGCTGTTCAGTTTATTTCATGTGCATCTGGCTCGACAAATGCATTACCTGTATTTGCTGAGTGCAGCGATCAACGTGATCCCAATACGGTATTACCTGGTGAATATCAAAGCCGAAAAATCGGGAATTGGTGTGCTGGTGATGACAGGTATTTATATCCTTTCATACTTTTTTATATTCTATCAAGCCTGATTTAAATGAAGTATTATATCATAGCTGGCGAAGCGTCAGGCGATATGCATGCGGCGAACCTGATCCACTCTATCAAAGAAAAAGATAAAGAATCAGTTTTCAGAGCATGGGGAGGGGATCGAATGGAAGCTCGGGGAGCAGAAATTGTTAAGCACTACCGCGACCTTGCTTTTATGGGATTCGTCGAGGTGTTATTAAATATCCGGACAATTTCGCGCAATATTTCATTTTGCAAAAAGGATATTTTAGCTTTTAATCCGGATGTGCTGATCCTGGTAGATTATCCCGGGTTCAACCTGAGAATTGCTGAATTCGCGCACAATCAGGGAATAAAAGTGGTATATTATATTTCACCACAGGTATGGGCTTGGAAGAAATCGCGCGTACATAAAATTAAAAGGGTGGTGGATAAGATGCTGGTCATCCTGCCATTTGAAAAGGCATTCTACGAAAAATACGGGGTGGATGTGAATTTTGTCGGACACCCACTATTGGATGAGATTAGGAACCAAAAGAAGATCAGAAAGTCAGAATTTCTGGATAAAAATAAGCTGAACAACAAGCCCATTATCGCCTTATTACCTGGCAGCCGCAAGCAGGAAATCAGCAGTATGTTAAAAAGGATGCTGACGGTTGTTGATCATTTTCCTGACCACCAATTTGTCGTGGCCGGTTTGTCTTCTGTAACGGCAGGGTTTTACCATGACATCTTAAAAAGTGCGCCTGCCAAACTGGTGGTGGATCAAACTGACGGGCTATTGCAACATGCTGAAGCCGCCCTCGTTACTTCAGGAACAGCTACCCTCGAAACCGCTTTAATGGAAGTGCCGGAAGTAGTCTGTTATAAAGGAAATTTTATTTCGGTAGCTATTGCCCGGCGCATTATTGATGTGAAATACATTTCTCTTGCTAACCTGATTGTAGAGCGGGAAATTGTGAAGGAACTTATCCAAGATCAACTAAATACCAAAAATCTGTCAAGAGAACTGGATCTGACACTCAATGATCAGTATAAAAAGCAGCAATTGCAATCAGATTATAAAGAGTTAAAGGAGAAGTTGGGCAAAGAAGGAGCATCGGAACGAGCAGCTACTTTAATTTTGGAATCAATTTCGAATTAGAAGATTTCTTACTCTTTTATATTATAAATAGCGTTGATCAGGTTCTCGTATTTCTCATGAATGGTTCGTCGCTTTAATTTAAGATTGGCGGTAATTTCACCTGTTTCAACCGTCCACTCATGATCGATCAATTCAAACTTCTTGATTTGTTCTGTATCTCCAAACTGTTTGTTAAAACAATCCAGTTCTTTCTTGACCCGGCTTCCGAATTCCTTATTCTGGATCATTTCTGTATTGGTGGTATAGGGTATACCTTTAATCTTGCACCAGGTGCGCATATGCTCAAAATCGGGAACAACAAGAGCCGCAGCAAACTTTTGGTTTTCGCCGATCACCATGATCTGGTCAATAAAAGGTGATTCTTTGATCTTGTTTTCCAGCAATACAGGAGAAATATACTTCCCCATCGAAGTTTTGAATATTTCTTTTACCCTTCCGGTAATTTTCAGCATGCCATCTTCATCAAGAATGCCCACATCACCTGTATGCAGCCAGCCGTCAATAATAGCTTCTTTTGTAAGCTCAGGTTGTTTGTAATAGCCTTTCATCACGTTGGGTCCTTTTACAAGAATTTCGCCACGATCCGATATTCTCACTTCCACATTGAAGAGAGGAGGGCCTACGGTGCCAATTTTCCGTTTGCCTTTTTCAAACGTATTCACAGCGATCACGGGTGATGATTCAGTCATTCCATAGCCTTCTACTGTGGGTATATTGGCGGCATTATACACACTTGCCAACCTGGGTTGTAAAGCAGCGCCTCCAGAAACGATGGACTTCATCCGGCCTCCTAGCGCTTCGCGCCACTTATTAAACACAAGCTTGTTCGCAATGGCAAGCTGCAGGTTGTATAAAAAACGGTCGGGTCTGTCGTATTCAAAACGTAAACCGAGATTAACTGCCCAGAAAAATATCTGTTTTTTGAGTCCTGTAAGCTTCCGTCCTTTCGCAAGTATCTTATCATACACTTTTTCAAGTAAACGGGGCACAGTCGTCATAATATGTGGTTGCACTTCCTGAATGTTATCAACTATAGTGGCCATATTCTCCGCATAATAAATGGAGACGCCTTTTATCTGCAAAACATAATTTACCATCCGTTCATACACATGGCAGAGCGGTAAGTAACTAAGGCCTTTCGAGGTTTCATCTACCGGAAAAATAGGGTCGCTGGCAATAACATTACTCAGGATATTCTTATGCGTCAGCATTACGCCTTTCGGGTACCCGGTTGTGCCCGATGTATAGATGAGTGAAGCTACATCATCTTCATCAATGCCGTATTTAATAGTTTCGAGAAGCTTCACATCCTTCGATTTCTTTCCCGCTTCAATCAATTCATCCAGTTGTTTATGTGTATCAATTTTTGAAATAGTATAAAGGTCTATGATGTTATCTATTTCCGGCAGGATGTGTGCAATTTTTCGCAGCAACTCTTTGCCAGACACAAACACATATTTAACCTCAGCATGCTTCAGGATGTATTTATAATCTTCTTCACTGATGGTAGGATAGATAGGCACGTGCACGGCGCCAGTTTGCATAATGCCCATATCAATAAAGTTCCATTCAGGCCGGTTGTTGGAAATGGTGGCAATTTTATCGCCTTTTTTAATGCCAAGTTTTAGAAGCCCATAACTGATATGATCTGCAAATTCACGATATGCTTTGATATCATACTTAACCCATTTACCGTCTACCTTTCCGGCAAGGACATCATCTTTTGGCTTAAATGATGCTTCGTAATTAGGTAACAGGTCAAAAAGTCGTTTTATTTCCATTTGATAATTCACCTAAAAAATACAGGCGCAAATTTAAACTATTCTTTATTAAAAATGGTAGCGCTTGCCTGCGCGGTCGGCATAACAACTAAATCGTTGATATTGACGTGTTCCGGCATTGTAGTGACATAGTAAGTTACTTCGGCCACATCGTCAGGATGCAAGGGTACGTATCCCTTGTATACACTTTTTGCTCTTTCTGTATCCCCTTTGAACCGGACTTGTGAGAATTCGGTTTCCACAGCGCCTGGCGCAATTTGCGATACCCTGATACCGTGTTTCACTAAATCAATCCGCATGGTTTTTGAAAGAGCGTCTACAGCATGTTTGGTAGCGCAGTATACGTTGCCATTGGGGTATATCTCTTTACCCGCGATAGACCCGATATTGATCACATGCCCATGCCCCTGCTCAATCATCAGCGGTGTAACGATTCTTGAAATATACAGTAAACCTTTGATATTGGTATCGATCATCCTTTCCCAGTCGTCGATAACGCCTTCCTGAACAGTGTTTAATCCTACTGCCAGTCCGGCATTATTTACAAGGATTTCAATATTTTTCCATTCAGGAGGAAGCGATTCAATGGTTTCCTGTACTTCTTTTTGAATTTGGATATCAAAACTTAAAGGAAGTACTGTAACGCCATATTTTTGCTGCAGTTCAGAGGATATTTCTTTCAGGCGTTCCTTTCTCCTTCCCGTGATGATCAAGTCGTGGCCTTCTTTGGCAAATCGTTGGGCACAGGCTAGTCCGATTCCCGCCGTAGCTCCAGTTATCAATGTAATTTTATTCATAATTCTATTTTAAGATTCCTTCCCAAACAATTTCATCCGGAAAATATTTTTTAATGTGTACTGATTCTCTGAATAAACCATATACCGCAGCACCACTTCCTGTTAAAGAAGCGTAAACGGCGCCTGCATTCAATAAAGTATTTTTAATTTTTTGCAACGAGGGATATTTTTTAAAAGCTGTTTTTTCAAAGTTGTTCAGCAGTTTATCCTGCCAATCCGCAATGGGTTCGTTGATAATATCTTTTATATGTTTCTCCGGCTTCCCTGTAGCTATTTCTTCAAACGCCTCTTTAGTTGAAATTGCAATTTCCGGGCAAACGACAGCAATATGCATGCCTTCTAAACTTAATTCCAGCGGTTCGATAATTTCTCCCCGGCCACTTACTATTGATGCAACATTTTCGATAAAGAAGGGACAATCGCTGCCGAGAGATGCAGCATAATCCAGGAGTATTTCTGTAGGCAATGCCAATTCAAAATAATTGTTCATACTTTTTAAAAAGAACACAGCATCCGAGGAACCACCACCCAGTCCTGAGCCCAAAGGGATGCCTTTCAGTAGTTTGATGTTGATGGGAGGAATTTGAAGGTCATCATGCAAGAGCTTCCAGGTTTTAAATAAAATATTGTCTTCCGTATTGCCCGGAATGTCAATGCCAAATACTTCGATAGAAAATTGATCCGAAGGCTGAAATTCAAGGGCATCATAAATGGGTACAGGATAGAGAATGGATTTAATATTATGAAATCCATCTGCTCTTTTATTTAATACAGATAAACCAAGATTTATTTTGCCGTTCGGAAAAACTATCATCCAGAAATATTAACGAGGATCAAAAATAATAAATTGTATTTGTCGCACGTAAACGAATTTCATAAAAGAAACAGAAATCGAAGCCCATTTCTTTTTATTTTTGAAGCCCAAACAATTGAATATATCACAATTATGCCTCTCATCGCATCTGCGCTTAACTGGTTAATTAAAAAAAGAATACATCAGATCGACCTATTCATGAAATATCCTCATGAAGTACAGGAAGAATGGTTTAAAAAGTTGATCCAGACAGCCAAAGATACCGAATGGGGAAAAAAATATGGTTACGAAAGCATCGGTTCCGTTGCTACATTTTCGGAAAGAGTGCCTGTTAGTACCTACGAAGATTTAAAACCTTATATAGATCGACTAAGAGAAGGAGAGCAAAACCTGCTCTGGCCGGAGGAAGTAAAATGGTTTGCAAAATCTTCAGGAACCACTGCCGGGAAAAGCAAATTCATACCTGTTTCTGAATCAGCTTTGAACGATTGCCATTACAAAGGTGGAAAAGATATGCTTTCGATGTATTTCAACCAGTTTCCGGAAGCCGGTTTGTTCAATGGTGATGGCCTGGCCATGGGAGGCAGTGGAAATATTAGGGAAGTTAGTAATACTTCCTATTATGAAGGCGATCTATCAGCTATTATCATGAACAACCTGCCTTTTTGGGCACAGTTTAAACGCACCCCTTCCTTATCCATTGCCTTAATGGATGAATGGGAAAGCAAATTGGAACTAATGGCCGAATCAACTATCGAACATGACGTTACCAGTTTATCAGGTGTGCCTTCATGGATGCTTGTATTACTGAAAAAAATACTGAAAAAGTCAGGTAAGAGTCACATGCATGAAGTGTGGCCCAACCTGGAGGTGTTCTTTCACGGAGGCGTTAATTTTGAGCCTTACCGTACGCAATACGATCAGATCATTCAAACCGGAAAGATGCATTATTTCAATACGTATAATGCATCGGAAGGTTTTTTTGGTATTCAGAATAGCAGGGATAATGATGATCTTTTACTCATGCTTGATTATGGTATTTATTATGAGTTTATACCGATGGATGAGCTGGGAAAAAAAGAACCACAAGTAAGACAATTACACGAGGTTGAAATTGGAAAAAATTACGCACTTATCATCACTACCAACAGTGGCTTGTGGCGTTATGAAATAGGCGACACGGTGACTTTTACTTCAGTGAGCCCATATACGATCAGAATTACAGGCCGCACCAAAAATTTTATCAACCTGGTTGGTGAAGAACTGATTATTGACAACGCTGAAAAAGCGCTGGGCATAGCCTGCAAAAAAACAGGCGCCATATTAACTGAATATACAGCCGCCCCTCATTTTAATAAAGATGAAATGGCCCACCAATGGCTGATCGAATTTCAAAAGCCACCTGACGATTTTGAGTTTTTCAACGAGGCATTTGATAATGCACTGAAATCTTTGAATTCAGATTATGAAGCTAAGAGGTACCACAACTTTGTGTTGAAACCTCCGATTATTGAAAATTTGCCGCCCGATTCATTTTATAAGTGGATGAAAATGAGAGATAAACTGGGCGGGCAGAATAAAGTGCCCAGGCTTTTTAATGACCGAACATACGTGGATGAGATATTAACAATTCTCGCCAAATCATAACAATTTAATTCATGACAGGCAGGCAGCGCTAATTTTATTAAATTCGTAACTTAATTTTAAATCGATGCATATAGCGATAGCAGGAAATATAGGATCAGGAAAAACCACTTTAACACGTTTGCTGGCAAAACATTTCAACTGGAAACCTCATTTTGAAGACGTAGAAAACAACCCGTATCTGCATAGTTTTTATGAAGACATGCAGCGGTGGTCGTTCAATTTGCAGATTTATTTCCTGAACTCCCGTTTCAGACAGGTAGTTGAGATCAGGAAAAGCGGTAAAAATATCATCCAGGATCGTACCATTTACGAAGATGCCTATATTTTTGCGCCTAACCTCCACTCGATGAACCTGATGTCGACACGAGATTTTGAAAACTATATTTCCTTATTCGAATTGATGAGCTCATTTATCCAGCCTCCTGACTTGCTGATCTATTTAAGAGGTTCTGTTTCAACACTTGTTGAGCAAATACAGAAAAGGGGCAGGGATTACGAAGAGTCCATCCGTTTAGATTACCTGAAGTTATTGAATGAAAGATACGAAGCCTGGATTGAAAAATACGATCAGGGTAAATTGCTGGTCATCAATGTGGATGATACTGATTTCAACAACCCTGAAAATCTAAGTGTGGTTATAGATAAAGTAAATGCCGACCTCCACGGCCTTTTTTAAACATTAAATACGATTGTTGTAAATGGCCATAATAGGTATCATTCCTGCCCGATACGCTTCCACCCGTTTTCCGGGTAAACCTCTAGCGATAATTAATGGCAAGTCAATTATTCAAAGAGTATTTGAGCAATGTAAATTGGCAGAAATACTCGATAAAGTCATTGTGGCAACAGATGACGATAGAATATTTGACCATGTGATGGATTTTGGTGGCGAAGCAGTGATGACCTCAAAAGAACATCAGAATGGTACATCCCGTTGTGCAGAAGCACTCTCAGTATACGAGAGAAATAGTGGTGTGGTTTTTAACATCATCATCAACATCCAGGGAGATGAACCGTTTATTCGGCCGGAGCAAATTCATCAGGTTGCCGCCATCTTTAGCCAACCGAAAGCTCAGATTGGTACACTGGCAAAAAAAATTGAATCTGAAGATGAACTATTCAATCCGAATGTAGTGAAGCTTGTTGCAGACAAAGAAAACAGGGCTTTATTATTTAGCCGGAATCCCATACCATTTGTCAGGGATGAGGACAAAACCAATTGGCTTTCGAGTGCTGTGTATTATAAGCATATCGGATTGTATGGTTATCGGAAAGATACACTGCTTGAAATCGCTAAACAGGAACCTTCACGACTGGAATTAGCCGAAAAACTCGAGCAATTGCGGTGGATGGAAAACGGCTATAATGTTTCTGTAGCATACACTGATTATGAATCGATGGGCGTGGATACACCCGGAGACTTATTAAAACTTACGAACAAGCCTTGAAAAAAACCTTGCAAATGTATAATTTAGCCTGTTCTGAAAAAATAATGACCTAGTGAACATAGCCTCCTTCATAAGCGAATTACTTTATGAGCACGAATGTGTCGTTATTCCGGGCTTTGGTGGTTTCATTGTGAACGACCGTCCGGCGACCATCAACCGGATCACACACCAGTTTTCACCGCCTTTCAGAAAAGTGATGTTCAACATCCATTTAAGTGCCAACGATGGATTGCTGATAAATCACATCGCTAATATGGATCATATATCATATGTAGATGCCAAACAGATGGTGATCAACTTTTCAAAACGCTGCCAGGAAGAAATAAAAGCTGGAAATAAGGTCAGCTTTATAAATATTGGCACGTTGTATAAAAATAGTGAAGGGCATATCACTTTTGAGCAGAATGAGAAGATAAACTATAATGACGATGCATTTGGTTTGGGGAGTTTTTATTCACCGGCCATTGAACGGGCATCAGACGAGGAACGGATAAAAGGGATTGTAGAGCCTTTGCTTGCTGGAAAGACAAAGCCTACCGATAGAAAGCCAGAAATTAACAGGGAAACAAGCCTGAAAAGAAGAAGACGTGCCGGAGCTGTTGTACTTATTTTGTTTGTATTGTTACTGAGTATTGGAGGTGGTTTCGCCATTAAAGAAAATGCCACAAATTATTGGCAGAATTATGCCATGCTCGTACCGATGTTTAGCGCCGATCAAACCATGGATAAGCCTGAAAGGGAGTTGTATCCTGTTCAAAAGGAAGTTCCTCTCTTTTCCAAAAGTGAAACCTCTGAACAAATTGGATCAGAAGAGGTGAATGGAGATATTAAGGAGGAGTCCATGACTTCAGAAGAAGAAATTTCAATGACTGTAGATGATAAACTGGCCGAAACCATCTTGACAGAAGCCCCGGAAAAAGAAATGTCAAAAGATAACCAACGGATACCAGACATAAAACCTCCAAAACGACCCTATCTGATCATCACAGGTTCTTTCTCTGAGGAATCTAATGCCCAAAAACTGGTCAGTATACTCAAGCAATCGGGTATTGAAGCATTGATAGCCGACACTACTAAAAACGGTATGTTCCGGGTGGCATATGCTTCATTTATAACTATCGAGGAGGCGAAAGAAACATTGTATACCCTCAGGAATGAAGCATATCCGGATGCCTGGATCCTGAAAAAAAAGTAATTTCCAAGAAAATTTTATCAAGTGTGTGCCAAAAATAAATTGAAGCGTTTTGCCGAAAACTTGACCTTCGATAATATGTTTCAATACCATTTTGAAGAAGTAAAAGACGGGTTTTATCTGAAAGGAAAATGGGGAAAGGACTTTTTTAAGAATGATTGGCCGATTGTACTCGAACTTGGGTGCGGAAAAGGAGAATACACAGTCGGACTGGCACGTCGGTATCCGGAAAAAAACTTTATTGGTATTGATATAAAAGGGGCACGGATGTGGCGCGGTTTGAAAACTGCAAATGAAGAAGGTCTTAATAATGTGGCGTTCATCAGAACGCGTATCAATCAAATCGGTTATTATTTTGACATGAATGAAGTGGGTGAAATATGGATCACTTTTCCTGATCCCCACCCACGGGAGATAAAAACCCGAAAACGACTTACGTCACCGCAATTTTTAAAAGAATACAGAAAATTTCTAAAAAAGGATGGCATCATTCACCTGAAGACAGACAACATCATATTTTTTGAATACACGCTTGATGTAATAAAAGAAGAAAAACTTGAACTTGTATTTTCATCCTACGATATCTACGATGGTTCAATGGATAATGAGCTGACGCAGATTCAGACATTTTATGAAAAAAAATGGCTAGAGCATGGTACCAAAATCAAATATTTAAAATTCAGCATGAACGATGAGTGATCATAGAGGTTTTTTCCATAAAGTTTACGAAGTGGTAAAAAAGATACCCTATGGCCGGGTCACGTCATACGGTGCTATAGCCGAATACCTTGGGAGCAAGGGATCGGCCAGAATGGTTGGCTGGGCTATGAATGGGAGCCATGTTTTGCCAGCAAACATACCGGCGCACAGGGTGGTAAACAGAAACGGCATGCTGACTGGCAAGCGACATTTCGGAGGTCCTGACGTAATGAAAGAATTATTAGAGAGCGAGGGAATTGCGGTTCAAAATGATCAAATTATTCATTTCAAAGAAAAATTCTGGAGTCCTTCGGAATACCTCAGTTAAATACCGAATATATTCCTTAAATCCACTGCATTATTAGAAAAATAATCTGTAATTTTGTCATGTTATTTTTATTAATTATTATTAAATCTAAATTAAAATAATTATATGTTCATTACGAAAAAGCAAGTATATAATGCTTTAAAGCAAGTCATCTTTTTTGCTAAAAAAGACAACATTGTCGATTTGAATATGATTGACGATATTGACATCAAAGATGATGAGATAACAGTTCATATTATTTTCCCCAAAAAAGATGACCCTTCAGTGGGCATCATCAGTTCCTCTGCTGAAAAGATCTTAAAATCAGAGATCAGTGAAGACATTAAAATAAATATCATTCCTGTTTCAGAATCAGAAAAGGGAATGGGGCCACTTTCAGGTGTTAAAAATATTGTGGCAGTGATTGCGGGAAAAGGCGGTGTGGGTAAATCGACCGTTGCAGCTAACCTGGCTGTTTCTTTGGCAAAATCAGGTAAAAAAGTGGGCGTACTTGATGCGGATATCATGGGGCCATCAGTACCAATGATGTTTGGCGTTGAAGGTCAAAAACCGGGTGTGATCGAACGTGAAGGAAAAGCCATCATGCTGCCGTTGGAAAACTATGGTGTTAAAATACTATCGCTTGGTTTTTTTGTACAACCCAACCAGGCGCTGATGTGGCGTGGATCAATGATCAACAAGGCTTTTAACCAACTTATGGCAGATTCTGACTGGGGCGATCTGGATTACCTGGTGATCGACATGCCTCCCGGGACCGGAGATATTCAACTTACCTTAGCACAAACGTATAATGTTCGGGGAACGATTCTGGTAACCACACCACAAAAGGTAGCAACGGCTGATGTACGCAGGGCTGCAATGATGTACAGGCAGGATGTACTCACCATTCCTTTGCTTGGAATTGTGGAGAATATGTCTTATTTCACGCCTGAAGACATGCCCGAAAAGAAATATTTCATTTTTGGAAAAGGTGCAACAGACGAACTGGCAAAAGAATTGGATATTCCCGTATTGGGTAGAATTCCAATCGTTGAAAAGATTGTTGAAACCGGTGATAGCGGATCACCTATTGCGTTGGATGATAGCTCAATTGTAACAAGAGCATTTAAGGAGATTGCCAACAATACGGAAATACAGATTCAGAATTTAAAAAATTAAAACTTACTATTATGGAAAAATCAAAAGAAGATTTAACACGAAAAGTATTGAATGTACTTGACCAGGTAAGGCCATATTTACAGCAGGATGGGGGCGATATTTCTTTCATCGAACTCACCGAAGACAATGTGGTGAATGTAGAACTTACCGGGGCTTGCGGTTCGTGTCCGTACAGCACGATGACCCTGAAAAACGGTGTGGAAGCTACTTTGAAAAAAGTACTGCCCGAAATCAAAGAGGTAGTAGCGATTAATCTCTAAGAGAGGTATTTACCTACAATGGGCATCCTTCGGCCCATGCCGAATGCTTTCGACGACACCCTCAGAATAGGGGGTGTCTGGTATCGTTTAAATTCACTTGTGTTCACGAGTTTCAATATTCTTTGCACCAGTTTCTCTTCAAAACCCATCGCGATTATTTCTTTAGGACCCAGCCGTCTTTCAATGTATTGGTAAAGGATTTCATCAAGAATATCATATTCAGGCAATGAATCCGTGTCTTTCTGATCTGGTCTTAATTCAGCCGATGGGGGTTTTATAATAATATTTGAAGGAATAATTTCCTTATCCCGGTTGATATAGCGGGTTAATTCAAAAACCTGGGTTTTATACACATCTCCCAACACGGAAAGCCCGCCGTTCATATCTCCATACAAGGTGCTGTAGCCTACTGCGGCTTCGCTTTTGTTGCTCGTATTCAGTAAAATATAACCAAATTTATTGGATAATGCCATCAATAATACCCCCCTGATCCGTGCCTGGATATTTTCTTCGGCAACATTAAATGGCAGGTTTTTAAAATAGGGTTTCAGGGTACTTTCAAATGCTTCGTAAGCTTCTTCTATGGAGATTGTATCATATGGCATCTGCAGATTTTCAGCCAGTTCAATTGCATCCTCAACGGAATGTGTACTCGAAAACTGGGAAGGCATTAATACATTGTACACATTTGCAGGACCCAGTGCTTCTGCCGCAAGCACAGCGGTTAAAGCCGAATCAATACCACCCGATAAACCAATGATGGCCTTTTTAAATCCCAGCTTTTCAAAATAGTTTCTGATGCCCATCACCAGGGCGTCATGGATCATTCCGATCACAAGTTTTTTTTCTTTTTGAAGTGAAGCTTTCCCCTTTTGAATGTTATCAGTCTCAACCATTTTCATGTCTTCATTAAAATATTTGAGTTCTTCAACTATTTCCCCTTTGGCATCCATCACGAGGGATCCTCCATCAAAGATCAATTCTGTCTGAGCGCCCACGTGGTTCACATACAACAAAGGAAGTTGATATGTTTCAGCATTGCGACGCAGTATTTCTGTACGTATTTCAATCTGGTGATAATTAAAAGGGGAGGCGGCAATATTGATCATCAAATCGGGTTCCAACGCCATCAATTCATCCATTGGATTGACCGTATAGAGCGGGTTATCCTGCACATTCCACAGGTCTTCACAAATGGTAAGGGCGATTTTATGACCTAAAAATTCTATGATCTCAAAGCTTTTATTGGGTTCAAAATACCTGTATTCATCAAACACATCGTAATTGGGCAGCAGCGATTTGTGAATGTATTTTTGCACCTTTCCATTCGAAATGAATGCTGCTGAATTATAAAGGGGTTTGCCTTTTTCGCTTTTGTTATATGTAGGAACGCCGACGATGGCAGCCACATTTTCACATTGCACGGCAATATCTTCAAGTGCCAGGTGGCAACAGTTGATAAAATCATCAAATTCCAGAAAATCTCTCGGCGGATAACCGGAAATCCCCAGTTCGGAAAATACCACCAGGTCGGCTCCGGATTTTTCAGCTTCCCGGATGGATCGTATCATTTTTTGCACATTACTGCTAAAATTCCCGATATGATAATTGAGTTGTGCTAAGGCTATTTTCACAGGAGTGGATTAAAAAATTAAACACACGTTAAATTCAATAAAGTTGTTCCGGGCTTCATTTTCAATACTAAAATCAGCCGTATTGTCTCCTTTCAGCACATCAATAAACGCGTTATCATACTTTAAACCTGCCCTGATGAAGGTGGAGCCGTCCAAAGGTATTTCCACACCCGCACCAATAATAAAGGATTCGCGTGTGGGTCTGAAGATACTTGATTTTTCACCTTCCTTTGTTTCAGCGCTTTGACCATTGTCGGGTGTAAACGTATTATTGGCTTTGGCATCAAGTAAAATGCCAAATCCAAATCCTATTTGTCCAAATATCTTCACCTTGCCAATCTCGTTGGTGCGCATGGTAAAAACAAGAGGTATCTCAATGTATTTGGCTTTAAATTTGCTTTCCATGTGTCCAAAAATCGGCATATCAATGGAGTCTGTCATCGCATATGGATACTTCATGCTGCCATTCAGGAATAACACATCAAATCCTGTGGTAAAGGCATAGTTTTCCATCAGGTAAATGTCGGCCACAAATCCCCACGATCCACCAAACTCAACTCCTTCATTGCTGTAGCCATTTGCATCCGTCCCAAACCAGCCTATATTGGCTCCTCCTCTAAATCCAAACTGAAATGGTTTGTGTTGTGCGAATACAACAGTTGAATACAAAAGAAAAACAATAAAAATGATCTTTTTCATCCACGAAAATTTTAGGCAAAAATAACTATTAACATCCAAATGATAATTTCTTTTATAATTCTTACGTTCTTTCTTTATTAAACTCTTATTTTTGATACATATTTTAAATCAAACACATATGAAAAAGCTTATAGTTGCCTTAGTAGCCATTACCATTTCATTTTCAGGATATGCCCAGTTTCACATCGGGCCACAAATTGGTTACACAGGATCAAACCTTTCAATTGATAAAGATTCTATCACAAATGGTTTAAAAAATAATTTCGTGGTGGGTGTATTTGCCCGCTTTGGCGAAAAGATTTATGTACAGCCGGAATTGAACTGGCTCACCCAGGGCAGTGTATTTAAGTATCCTAAAATTGGAGATTACTCGCCTGTTGAGCAAAGTATTAAACTGAAAACCATACAGGTGCCACTAAATATAGGTTGGCGGATGATTAACCTGAAAGTGGTCAACATAAGGATATTTGCAGGTGTAGCTGCAAATTTTATAACCAATACGACCATTACAACTTCAGGAGACCAGGCAAATTATCCAGAGGCGCTTCCCACGGAAGATGATTTTAAAAACACCCAATGGCAATGGGATGCCGGTGTGGGCGTGGATGTATTGATGTTTGCGCTTGATATTAAGTATATGGGCGGCCTGAACAATATTCTGAAAGATTTTGAATATAGCAACGGGACGCTTTCTTCTAAATCAAACCTATTTATGGTTACCCTGGGCTGGAAAATATTATAAATACCTTCTTTTTC
>JAZBOW010000222.1:0-2535 GCA_036351335.1 Bacteroidales bacterium
AAAAACCAGCGGTGGTAATTACACCACCACTTTCGTTTAATATTCTACCAAAATACTCATTCGTCAGCTTACCTTCACCATTGACTGTTAACATTCCACCATTTTTATTTACAAAATTACCAACAGAAGTTGAATCATAAGTGTTAATGAGCTCTCCGCCAGACTCGACAATGACTTTACCCCCATTATTATTGGTCAATAAGGCGTCATAACTGTTAGTGAAACTTCCGCTTTTATTAATTGTTAATGTCCCATCATTATTGAAAATATCACCGCGCCGAATTTCGCCAGACGTTGAAAAATCACCAAAATTATCGATAGTGCCATAGGTGAGATCACCTGAATTTTTAAAGGTGCCATAGATATTATTGACAATAAGTGTGGCATCAAGATCCCCATTATTTTCAATCGTTCCACCGGGGCGATTATCCAAGGTTGCAGTCTTTAATGTACCATCGTTTGTTAAGGTAGCGCCCGTCCAATTGGTAATAGTGCCTGTATTCTTCAATGTACCGGAATTTGACAGATTAGCTCCATAACTATTTGAAAGTTCGTTAGAATTAATAGAACCAGAACTTGAAAAAACTGAGATGTTAAATAGAAGGTCTGCGGTAATTATCCCTCCGTTTAAGAAAATCCCGTAGTTAAAAAGCTCCTGATTTGCGACAACATGGCCATCTTCAGCAGCATTGAACATTCCTTCATTAATAATGATATCAGCTTCTACGGAACCCGTATTAATAAAAGAACCAGCGGTTGTATGCAATTCGGTGATCCCTTTAATAGTCCCTGAATTTAAAAAAGTCCCTGTAGATTCTAACTTGGTATTACCTGTGGCAAACAATAATGCTCCAGGTCCCCAAATATTACCATGATTATAAAATTCTCCAGTTTTGTACGCTGTACCGATAGACGGAACAGTATACAAAAGATCACTTAAAAAGGTCATCTCACCTTCGGCATTGGTTGTTGATGAATCCCAACAAATCGTTATACCCGAAACAGTTCCACAATTTGTACCTTCTAAGGGAAGAGAAAAGAGATAATCAACAGCATAGCTTTGGGAAGGAATGCCCATTAATAAAAATATTGTCATAACCATGAATAATCGCTTGTTTTTTTTTGAGTTCATTATAGATTCCTCATTTATCATTTTTGTCTTTCATTAAGGCAGGGTGTCAAATTAAAATCACCCAGAATAAAATCGGTAACCCCAAATGGCAGGCAGTTAGTAAAAATGTTGCCCAAATTGCCTGGGTGATTTATTTATGAACTCGTTCCTAAATACTTTGTCATAAGAACCACCATAAGGTACTACATTGTGACACCATGTCAATGTAAGCTTAAACGGTTCATCCGCAATATGTTATTCTATTTTATATGAAATACCTTTGAAAAGTTTTAATTTCAGAGTGTTACAAACAGTAATGCCAATGACAATTTTGACCATTTTCTTTCGTGCTTTGTTGTGCCCGCCAGAACATGGGGGTTAGTAAAAAAGCCTGAAATGATGAGTATCTGATTTTTTTGAAATTACATTATATGGTGAATAGCACTGTCAAATGGGAAAATCCGCCATTACAGTATATTGGAGAGAAACCTTAAAATGAAAATTCAACAATTCTTGCATTGGCATTTCTAAATTTTCGAATGAGAATGTTTTGATTTTCACCGGTATCTTTGGCATCACATCTCGTGAACTATTCATGTTTGCTCTTATTTACCCCAAATCCCCTTTATTTGTTTTCTATTGATGGTAAAAGTGCTAATGCACTGAAAGAATCGGCAAAATCCAGTGCAGGTCAGCTTGCCTTGCAATGCGCCGGATTTTGGACTGGTTTGATACAAGTTCTTAATGAAGCGGAACGTTAAGAACAGCAAACTGTTTGAGGACATACCTGCCCGCAGTTTTTGCTGTTTAGTCAAGCAAATTTAGAAGTTGTCAAACTATCCAAACCAGAGCATCTAAGGTGAGCTGTCCGGAACGGGTCATGATATTTTTCTAAATTTACTTGTCAGATTAAACCATTGACATCCGTTTTTTACTATTCTAGATTGATCCTGAAAGATGGGCCATTTAGAAAATCTATCCCCCTTGTATTTGAGAACGATATTGCAGTTGACCATAACAAACGCATATTCATTGCAGACAAGGGACTAAAAGGATTCCTGTCATAATGGGAAAATAATAGACTGGTGGGAGAATTATGGAAATCAGATTTGAAAACAGGGTGGCAATTGTTACCGGTGCAGGCGCCGGTATCGGCAGAGCCTATTGTCTTGACCTGGCGAAAAGAGGGGCCAAGGTGGTGGTTAATGATACGGGAAAAACACCTGAAGGGAAATGGACGGCCGACGCTGTGGTGGATGAGATTCGCGGGGCCGGGGGAGAGGCCCGGGCCAGTCACGAATCCGTGTCCGGCATGAAAGGCGGGCAACAAATCGTTGAGACGGCCCTGGATAATTTTGGCGGGGTGGATATCCTGATTAATAACGCCGGTATTTTAAGAGACCGGACCTTTTTAAAAATGACCG
>JAZBOW010000223.1:0-4630 GCA_036351335.1 Bacteroidales bacterium
AGAGAAGACTAAAATAAACATGTTAAAAAGTGAAACCCCTGTTGAAAAACCAGAGGAAAGTGTGACCCCGGTAGCAGAAGACAGATCAGAAAAGGAAGAAGAAACAGCAAAAAGAGAGCTGCGACCAAAGTCAACCATTGATTTGTTTTCAACTTCAGCAGAACCCACCCTGGGCGACAGGCTTAAAAGCGTTGAACAGCCCACTATTGCTGATAAAATCACCAAAAATACCATTAATGAATTGAGGGAAGCCATAGGGATTAATGAGAAGTTCTTATTCATTAATGAGCTTTTTAATGGTGATATGAGTCGCTATAACAAAATCATCGATGAACTGGATCAACTTCAAACTATGGAAGGTGTGAACACTTATATGCTGGAACTCAAAATCCAGAGTCAGTGGCAGGATGACAATGTTGCATTTGCAAAACTCACCGAATTGTTACAACGAAAGTTCGTGAAATAATGAAGCAGGTACTGATCTTTCTTATTGCTATTCTTATAAGCCTTCAGGTCAGTGCTCAGGATGAGGCCTATGCCCGGAAAGTACTTGAAAAGCTTACAAGCCCGGCCATGAAAGGCAGGGGATATGTAAAGCATGGCGATCAGAAAGCTGCCGGATACATTGCCAGACAATTTAAAAAGCACAATCTTCAATCGTTTGGAGACCATTATTTTCAAAGCTATTCTTTCCCCATTAATACATTACCCGGAAAAATAAAAGTGAAAGTTGACGGGATGAAACTGAAGCCGGGTATTGATTACGTGGTTAGTAGTTCAACACCTTCAATGGTGGGTGAATACGAACTTATCAACGCGCCGGATTACGTTTATAATGATAGTACATTTGAAATATATATGAAGGATATGAAAGCTGAAAATAGTTTTCTGGTGATCAGGGGAAGTTTTAAAAACCATTATGGAAAAAGCATTAAGGGTGTGAAGGGGGTCATAGAACTATCCGACAAAAACCCTTGGTGGCATGTGTCGAATGCTGATCAGGTGGCCACCACATGCTGGATTAAAATGAAGAATGAATATTTCCCTGAGGATGTAAAATCCATATTCCTTGATATAGAGAATGAATTCATACCATCTTACCCAACACAAAATGTGATTGCCATTGTAAAAGGAAAGTCGGACACCAATAACTATATCGTTTTCGCAGCGCACTACGACCACCTGGGTATGATGGGAAGAAAAACCTATTTCCCCGGCGCCAATGACAATGCAAGTGGCACGGCCATGTTGCTTGATCTGGCTGCTTATTACGGCAAAACTGAAAATCAACCGGAGAAATCTATAGTATTCATGGCATTTAGCGGTGAAGAAGCAGGACTGCACGGATCGACCTATTACGCTGATCATCCGTTATTCCCTTTGGAGATGATTGATTTTCTAATCAACCTCGATATGGTGGGAACCGGCAGTGATGGCATAACCGTTGTGAATGGCGAAGCCTATAAAGATGTGATGGACGACCTTCAATCCATCAATGACCAATTTAATTATGTACCTGAAATTAAAGCCAGGGGCGAAGCCTGTAACAGCGACCACTGTCCGTTGTACAATAAAGGTGTGAAATCAGTTTTTATTTACACGAGAGGTCATGAGCAAGTAGGATATCATACGGTATTTGATACCAGTAAAGATTTTCCCTTTACAATTTACGACGGGCTATTCAGGCTTTTAACCACCTACGTAAACCAAATTGATGATTGAGCCTAAATTATATATTGTACCTACACCCATTGGCAATTTAGAAGATATAACGCTAAGGGCAATCAGAATATTAAAGGAAGTAGACCTGATATTGACAGAAGATACGCGTACCAGCGGTAAATTGCTGCATCATTATGATATTTCCAATAAAATGTATCCTTACCACCAGTTTAATGAGCATAAGGTGGTTACAGCACTTGTTGAAAGAATACTTACAGGTGAAGTGATGGCCCTGATAACAGATGCAGGTACACCGGGAATTTCGGATCCAGGCTATCTTCTCATAAGGGAGTGTGTAAAGCATGACATTATTATTGATTGCCTTCCAGGTGCCACAGCCTTTATTCCGGCACTTGTTAATTCGGGTTTGCCAACGGATAAATTCTTCTTTGAAGGCTTTCTGCCGCATAAAAAAGGGAGGGAAAGCAGGCTGAAATACCTGTCAGAAATTCCTTATACAATTGTCTTTTACGAATCACCCCACCGCCTACATAAAACCCTGATGCAACTCATTACCCATTTCGGGCCGGAAAGGAAGGCCTCGGTATCACGTGAGATAAGTAAATTACACGAAGAAACCGTCAGGGGTACTTTACGAGAGGTTGCCGGGCACTACCAGGAAAAAACCGTCAAAGGAGAAATCGTTATCATTGTTGGACAGCTTGAATAAGCTGATCAGTTAAATCACTTTTATTATTTAATTCCATCATGTACGTTACCGGACAAACCTGTTCGGATTGATGACAAAAGTGCAGGGCAAAAACAATGATTAAAAGTCATATAAAAGTCAGAAAAAGAGATATATATAAATTATGGCACGGTATTAGTGATCGAATGTTCAGAAACAATAAAAATTTAATTAAAATGAAAACACCACATACAACTAAAGCCATTGCAATTGCCTTCGCTCTTATGTTTTCAATTAACCTGAGCGCCGGTACACTCACCAACGCTGAAGAAAATTATATCCATGATATCCCTTTTAACACGAATGAAGTATATAACGAGATTTTAATCTCAAACGGAATACTGGATTTCGATTTTAACGAAGAAGCCTATATCAACGATATACCTTTTGATACGGAGTGTATCACAACCGATTGCCTATACGAAAAAGCATTGAAAGTTACATTTGAAATGGCAGACGAAAGTTATATTGATGACATTCCATTTGACACTGAATGTATTTCAGCGGAATGCCTGTATCAAAGGGCATTGCAGCAAAATTTCAGTTTCGATGAGGAAACATATATCAACGACATCCCGTTCGAAACATCTGATATTATTAAAAACACAGAAAATACTCAATTTGCAATGAGCAAATAAGTAAGTTTTTTCACAATGATGGATGCCGGCTCAGCAATGAGCCGGTTTTTTTATTCTTCTTAATTTTACCCCATTCAATCAAATTTAACATGACATATACTTACGAATACCCGAGGCCATCACTAACTGTAGATATCGCCATATTTAAAGAATATGAAGGGTGTTATGAGGTTTTACTGATAAGGAGGAAGAATAAACCATTCGAAGGTAAGTGGGCTTTGCCTGGCGGCTTTGTCGATATGGATGAAACAGTTGAAACGGCTGCTTCAAGGGAATTGTTTGAAGAAACCAGCCTTTCAGAAATCCATCTCGAACAATTTCATGTGTTTAGTGAAGTGGACCGCGATCCGAGGGGTCGCACGGTTTCAGTAGTATTTACAGGCTTTTTAAATAATGATCAGGAAGCAAAAGCAAAAGATGATGCACGGGAAGCCCGCTGGTTTGACGTAAAAAAATTACCAGAACTGGCATTTGATCACAGAAAAATTGTGGACATGCTTATAGAGAAACGGCTTAGCTAATCATCAGATTGCAACCCCGTACATCACTATTGTCGTACCTGCCCAGCATTTCAAACTTTGTATCATCAATTTTTTTGCCGAGGTCTTTCGTGGCAATAAATGAACACGAATAAAGATTAGCAAGGTCGATAATATTCATACCCCCTGTTTGTCCGTCTTCAAGCATAGTCAAAGGATCATTCATATCCCTGATAAGTACTTTCATCCAAGCGGGGGATTCAAAAATGCCGTTTTTATGCGAATAGGCTTGCGATAACAGCTCGGTCATGCCATATTCTGATCGTATATTTTCAACACCAAATGCTTTTTTCAGAATATCATGCATTTCAGTCCTGAGCAATTCTTTACGCCTGCCTTTCATACCCCCCGTTTCCATCACGATCAGTTCAGGAAAATGCATGGGATATGCCTCCGCAAGATCCAACAATGCATAGGTAACCCCGATTAAAAGTGCTTTTTTAGATGACTGTTTCAAGTCACTTAAAACTGCCGCCAACTGTTCATAATCATGCAAATAAAAGTCGCTTAAAGGGTTGTTTGTCAGTTCAATCAGTTTTTCAACCATATATACAAGTGAGGAACCTTCTCTTTCGAGATAAGATGGCAGCAATGCCAATAGGATATAATCTTCGGGCGCACCGAATTGTTGCTTAAAGTTGGTAACAAATGATTGCTCATATAAATTCAGTGATTTGATATGATGCCGGCTGCTACTTTGTCCTGTAGTGCCACTGCTGATAAAAGTAGTTTCAGGTTCAAATTCACCACTAACCACTTTCTGATCTTTAAAAAATTCGATTGGTATGAATGGTATTTCTGAATAATTTCTGATACTTGACGGATCAACACCTAATAAATCCACAAATCGACGATAGACCTGGTTGTTGCTGTACTGGAAATAAAATATATCAACAGCCAGTTCGTTAAAAGAATGGGTGTTGGCCATTGAAAAGATTCTTTTTTCTATCTCCTTCGTTTCCGGCATATACTTTGATATATTTTATAATTTTGGAAACACGATTGTTAAAAATGTTCCGAATCGCAAAAATACTGTTTATTCC
>JAZBOW010000224.1:0-2081 GCA_036351335.1 Bacteroidales bacterium
GAACATTTTGTAAAATGGGAAAATATTATTTTGCAGCAAATGGTTGGATTTAAAAAGAAAAGATGACTATTTTTTAAAATGTTCATCAAAGGTCAGTCCTGGCTGCGCCATCTTCTCCAGTCTTTTGGCTGTAAGCACAGGCAGCTATCGGATTTTACGCGTATCAGGAGTCTACGCACCTATCCACAACCAAATATTTTGAAACTGACGCTGCATGAACTGGTGAGAAATGTGGTCTAGCTATTTTAAAAATTGCTCATTCGCTTGATTTCTTGGTTTCGCCCAGAGTTTAATCTTCGGCATATCGGAATGCTGGAATATTAATTATATGCCTGTGGTGAAATTTTGGATGCGCCTCGAGTTTGAACGTATTTGCTCATTTTTCAAGACACCCTCTAGCTGAATCGACGGGGGCCTCTTTTTCAATGGATATGCGACATTGTCATATTATTTTTTGTATAATTTGAAAATTTAGCTTTTTTATTTTCAACTGTTTATATTATAAGAGGTTATAATTATTACTACAGCTGGAAAACAACGAATGAAAAGCTTTACTGCTCCGACGCTACTTCCCGAAAAGCGACGCCATACAAGGGTTATTTTCACCCGGACTGTCAGGATGTCTGTCAATGATAGTGTTGTGGGGGAGTTCCCTGCTCGGAATCTCAGTATGGGAGGGCTCTTCATCGGCGATGCAGCATTGGCGGATGTTGTAGAAGAGGAATGCCAGCTTGAACTCCGAGAAAAGGGAGAGCATTCTAGTCTTATTCTGAAATTTTCAGCTAAAGTGGTCCGTGTTGAACCTGCTGGTATTGCAGTAGAATTTACCGATATGGAAGATGACAGTTTTATGTTTCTTCAAACCATGGTACTGTATGCCTCAGATGATCCCATTGGGATTGCCAAAGATTTCCTCGAAGATTTTTCCCTCATTTCAAATATCGAAAAGACCGATTCTGCAAGTGGATAGAAAATAACGGGCCGCACAAATAGAGTGCATGAATTTTCTTTTCCTGTATCCTAGTTTCCCTAGTTTGTATTTTCCAGTAGAACTCAATGACGACATTTTGCCATGAATGCTGAAACAACAAAATTATCGACTCTTGTGGGTAGCTTTTTAGGAGCCATTGGCGATGGGTCTATTTATTTCTTACGGGACCTTGGCAGGATGGGTATCTTCCTTTTTTTCTCCCTTATTAGTATATTTAAGCGTCCTTTTAGAAGCCAGGAGTTGATTAAGCAGCTCCATTTTATAGGGACAGGGTCTTTGACCGTTATATTTTTTACCGCATTATCTTCAGGTATGGTTCTTGGGCTTCAAGGGGTCTACTCGCTGAGCAAGTTCGGCGCAGAAGGTATGTTGGGCTCTGCAGTGTCTTTGACTTTAGTTATGGAGCTTGGCCCTGTTTTGACAGCGTTGATGGTCACCGGTCGGGCAGGATCAGCCATGTGTGCTGAGATTGGCATTATGCGAATATCAGAGCAAATCGACGCCCTGGAATGTATGGCTATTGACCCTTTTCGTTATTTAATTTCGCCTAAGGTGCTGGCTACAATTATTGCTGTGCCGTTATTAACAGCTTTTTTTGATGTTGTTGGTATATTTGGCGGATATCTTGCCGGGGTGAAGCTTATGGGCGTGAATGCTGGTGCCTACTTTGCCAGCATGGAACAAAGTGTCACCAATCATGACATTCGGCTCGGTGTTGTGAAGTCTTTTGTTTTTGCATTACTGATTGTCTGGATATGCGCTGGTAGAGGGTACTTTGTTCAACAGATTCGAGGTGCCGGTTTTGGCGCAGAAAGTGTGAGTAAAGTGACTACCCAGGCTGTGGTGGTCGCGTCCATCTCAATTCTAGTTTTTGATTACCTGCTGACTGCAATACTGATCTGATATACTATTTATGGAAAAGAACCAGAACCCCCAAGAATATGCCATTCGATTTGTAGACGTAGTGAAATCATTTGGTACCCGCGACAGTAAGCACGTTGTTCTGGACCATGTCGATTTTTCCATTCCCAAGGGACAGACAACTGTTATTGCAGGTGGAAGCGGCCAGGGTAAAAGCGTCATTCTGAAA
>JAZBOW010000225.1:0-24313 GCA_036351335.1 Bacteroidales bacterium
AGTTGCCCCATCAATAGACACATCATCTATTGCCATATCTGAATGCCAATTTGATCCAACGGTTCCTTTAATTCTAAATTTAAAATTTGCTGCACTGGCATAGCTTCCTAGCGGAATTACTGCTTCGTTCCATTGATTGCCCTGATCTCCTGACAGACTCCAGATGTCTGTGGTCCAGGTGGATCCCCCATTTGTGGATACCTGGACTGAAATGGATCCCGTCTGTATACCATACATATGATACCAAAATCTCAATTGGGGATTGCTTAGTGATGATAAATTAAACAATGGTGAGTTTACATATCCTATGGTATTGTAACAGCTTGAACTTTCTGTATATAGATAGTTTCCTCCGCCTGTGTGGTCTTCAGTTGGACCTGTTTCGCCTGATGGCGTATTGTCCGTATACACATCCCAGTCAATATCGTCTCCGTCTCCGTTCGCCCAGCAATCGTCAAACATCACGCTCCCATCTGAGGTACATGTCATTGCAGGTGTACTTAGTGACCACTCGTCAAATGTCTGCAGGTAAGGATAGGTGGTTACCGCTGAACAGTCCAGCGCATCAATATAATTTGTCTTTATTTCGTTATCCGATCCAATGTCATTACTTACTGATAGTGAAACTGTATAAAAACCTGCTGTATTGAACTTCACTTTTGGGTTCTTTGACCCGGAATTCGTTCCTTCAACATAGGTAATTGTTGAAGGTGAAAATGACCAGTTCCATGTATGAGGTACATTGGTTGACTGGTCCATAAACTGAACTATTTGTCCTTGCATAGGATGGGTATCATCGGCATTAAAATCTGCTACCGGTGGATCAACAATTGGTGCATATGAGAAGGATGCTATTTGTGTTTTCCAGTTCCAGGCGCCGCTCGTGTATTCGGTTGTATACCAAAATTTTTGATCATCCGCAGGGTCAACTGTCATGCTTGAATAATCGCCCCACCTGTTGATGCCTGTTTGAGATGCTGCGCCTTCCTTGATGCTTGATTCTGGTATATCAAGTACGCCTGTGCCACTACTCTCGGAATTCTGTCCCGCAAACCGTATGGAAGGATAGGTCGTAGCACTGGATACTGAATAGCCTACAGCAATATCGCCATCGCCATTCATGGCTATACTGGCCATCCATCTATTATCGCCATCGTCAGGCGCATAAGTTCCTTGCTGGTAAACACTCCAGCCGCTTCCGTAATTTCTTAATTCATACCACCTGATACCGGCCTGGCCACTGCCATTGGCATTTACCGTGTGATTGGTTAACATCACTTGATAGGATCCAAAATTTCTATACTGAAGCCTGTACATCAACCTGTCGGTAATATCCATCAGGGTGGTTGTGGTGTTTGGTTGGTTTATTGTAATACCGCTATATGAATAGGATTGGACTGGTAGCGTGTTTGCAATTGTTACTGAGGAGTTATTTGTATTGTTCCAGTCGATATCGGCTTCCCAGATGAGCAAACTGCTGGTTCTTAATTCAGCAAAATAACTGGAGGTGCCTGCAGGTGGCAATGTGGGACCATCACAGTCTGCCGGTAATAAGCTGCCATAGCTGGTGCCTAAATTGAAAAATATCATTTCGGCATTGGGATCGCCAGTGAGCATAGCTGCCCTATCAAGCACACAAACACCTGCCCCTGCCCACGATACATAGGGCGGTGCAAATTGATTTATTGTAAAATAATAGCCATCTGACCAAACACCGAATTTTGGGTAGTCGGGCATGTTTGAAAATTCAAAAGCGTATCTATACCAGGCGCCTGTCGGATCACCGGTTTCCGATACGGCCACCAATTCGTAGAATGGACCATTTGGATAGTTTGGTAGCGCAAACTGCGAGGCTACCCACCTGTCGGCATATTCATCATACATCACGATGGGATCGCCATCATTTGATCCGCTCCAGGGGCCGCTAAAGCCATCCCAAAGGGTACTGTTATCTGCAGGACCATACAAGAGGTTGCCACTTTTATCCCATATGGCAAAGGCCAGGTTCACCATTTGAAAGTAATGGTTCGGGCCTACGTCACCATCAGGATCAGGTGGGGCTACACCACTCAGGTTACCTACGCCAGGAAAATTATGATAAATTATCGGGTTGGAGCGGTCTGATGGCATCTCATCCTGTAAAACAGGATCGGAACCTGTCCAGAACGAAGGGGTCTTGAATTCATCATGAAAGCCGTTTTTGTTCTTTACTACGCCATCTTTCCACGACCTGTCGCGGGTTTCTGGTGCAACTACCGGAACATCAATTAGTTTTTTCGACTTATCAGAATAAATAGCCTTTACAGTTTTCTCAGGCCTGATAGTTTGTGAAAAAATTGGGCTTACAAGAAAAAGGTTAATGAGGATGAGAACGACAAATGCAATGCAACCTTGTTTCAAATAAGTAACTTGATTTTTCATGTTTGTGTAGTTTTTCTATGGTGAATGTTATTTTGTGTTTCCGTAATTCATTGATTTTGTGAGAAACCGGCGCTAATGAATCAAAAGAGTCATTGCGCAATACATAACAAACAGGAAGGGGAAATACCAAAAAAGGCATCTCTTCAAACAAAAAAACTTTCGCTTTTGAAATCAAACATGTAAATAGCCTGAAACTGTTGACTAATTGAGCAGGGAACTTGCTCAATTGGCATCTTTTAATAGATACATACGTTATTCTCCTGACCGGAGGATAATTACGGCGCATTTTGTTTGTTTTGCTTGCTTTGTTTGCTCTTCAGCCAGCTATCCGAATTGTTTGCTTGCTTATGGATAACTAACCTGCTTGTTTTGTCCTAACGGTGCCTGTACTCAATTAAATTACTGACACAAAATTAGGTACAAAATAGGAATAACACATCAGGATTATGCTGATTAACATGTAGGTAATTTACCTACAAATTACTCTCTTCACAATCAATAAAAATTAGTTTCTAATGGGTTCGCCAGAAGAACAATATTTCAATGATTAGAGACTTCTTATTCTACAAGAAAGTCTTTTAGAACAGGAAATAATAAAAGTTAATAAAATTAGGTTGAGAAAGCATGAATGGTATCAATTTTTCAACGTCAGAAAAAAACAGGGTGACATGACAATTATACGCTATTGCACTATCCGGCAATACTATATGTTTAAGAATTTGCATGCCTTTTTTCACCCTGAAAATTCTTAAAATGTATCAAATTTTATCATGCCTATTCTTTCATATGCTACAATTTATTAATAGGATAAAGGGGACATTATTACTAGCTTTTCTGGAAAAAATAATCTCTTTATAAAACTTAAAATTGAGAAAATTTAATGTAAGCCATTGCCTAAATAATAGTGCCGAAGAAATCCATCACCAATACTCGTGGAATATTTATCGTATTCTCGTTTAATTCAACACCGAATTGTTCCGCTATATTCAGAAGCCAGTTTTGGGTTTGTTTACAGTAAATTCGACTATCACAACTTTAATTTTCGCTCATAAGTTTCCAGTTTTTTCCTGGCTTCCGAATAGCCGATCTTGTATATCTCATCAATATGGCTCTTGCTGAACGTGGCAAATTTATTGAGTGTTGGCGGGATGAAGAGCAGATTGCAAAATTGGAATTTTTGTTCCGACATGCTGACCATTCCAATGCTAAAAGCCCTGTCCAAAACTGACATGGATGAATTCAGATCGGCGGGTCTAATTTTTTTCAATGGACTGACATAGGAACCGATTATTTGATCACAGTGGACTTGTAAAGGCTCAACCGGGAAATTATTTGTTATGCCCCCGTCAGCATACAATGTGCCGTCAATCATCAGTGGAGATAATACCACTGGGAAAGCGGCAGATGCCAGCACCGAATGTATGAGCGGCCCCTTATCAAAGATTTTATTTATACCAGCAATAATGTCAGTAGCGGAGACAAAAAGCTTCTTGTGTAAACTCTCGAATCGATCTTCGGGAAATTGTTTTAGAAAAATTTTATAAAACTTATCCGTGTCAATCAGACCAGGCTTTTGGTACGCGTAATTGTTGATTGAAAAAATGGATGTGTTCTTGAAAAATGACAGCATTTCATCGCAGGAATACCCTGAAGCATATAAAGCACCTACAATTGCTCCTGCACTTGCTCCGGCAATATGTGTTGGATGAATACCATGTTCTCCCAGTGCTTTAATGGCGCCAATGTGTGCCATACCCCGTACACCACCTCCAGAAAGTACCAAACCATAAGTTGTGCTTTTCATGACACTAAATATAATAAAATCTAAAACATATCTGATGAAAATTAGTTTTTATCAACTAAAATATTGAGTAATATCAAGAAGCGGATTATCATCTTAACCCCCATGTTTTGCGAGTGTTATAAAGCAGACTGTTAATTTTGTAATGACATTAAATACGCTTTATTATGGGAAGGATAAAATCACATAAAGCCGACCTCGAAAATAAAAAATTCATTTTCCGTGAAATTGGATTAATTATCACCCTGATGCTTGTGTTTCTTGTATTCAATTTAAAAACACATGATAAAAGTTCCATTGATCTTGTGATAAGGAGCACGGAAAATATAGCTGAAGAAATTGTTCCAGTTACGATTCAGGAAATTAAACAGCCTCCACCTCCACCAGCAAGTAGGGCAGTTATTATTAATATAGTTGAAAATACCGTTGAAATAGAGGATGATATTGAGATTGATGCAGAAGCTGACCAGGAAACTTTTATCCAGGACTACACCCCGACTTTCAATACTGAAATAGCAGAGGAAGAAATTATTGAAGAAGAGGAAATTTTTGTGGTTGTGGAAACAATGCCTTCTTTTCCCGGAGGTATGAACAAATTGATGGAATACCTGCAAACCAATTTGCATTACCCTCAATTGGCAAAGGATCTGGGAATTCAGGGCAGGGTGTTTGTAACTTTTGTCATTGAAAAAGACGGATCGGTAACTGACACAAGAATTTTGAGAGGGATTGGTGGTGGATGCGATGAAGAAGCTGTAAAGGTTGTAAATAATATGCCAAAATGGATACCTGGTAGCCAACGGAACCGTCCAGTTAGAGTACAATTTAATTTACCCATAAACTTCACGCTTAAATAATTAACAGAGAGCCTGTTACTTATCCTGTTTTGCTAATTTCAAATAACCGTTTCTTGTCTAATATCTGAATATCCTTTCCTTTGATGCCAATAATTTTATCACTTTTAAACTCTGTCAATATCCGAACAGTACTTTCTGTTGAAATGCAGGCAAAATCGGCAATATCTTTTCTTGTTAAATATTTAAACACATCAAATTTCTCATTGCTGTCGTCATTCAGGTAAAGTAATACATCAGCCACCCTTCCATGCATTTGCTTGTGCCCCAAACTTTTAATTCGGTTAAATAATTGGGTTTCCTTTTTGCAATACCATTCAATAATGCCTGAAGCAAATTGACCGTTATCTATCAGTATTTTCCTAAAACTATCTTTATTGATCAGGCAAATTGTTGAGTCAACCAATGCTTGCGCCGAATAGTGATAAATATTATCTCCATAAATAGATGACAAACCGATGAATTGGGATGTTTTAAGAATTTTTAAATTGATATTGCGATTATTCGGACTTTCTAAATATAGCTTAACAAGCCCGTCTGCAATATAAAGTACATACGAAGCATATGCCTTTTCTTTACAAACATTTTCCCCTTTCCGGTATAATATGTGCGTTTTATTCTGATCAATAAATTCTAATTCAGATGGAATCAGCTTATTAAAACAAGCTGAACTCTTTGTGCAGTCTCTACAATTCATTATTTCCGAGAAATCTTCCATGCTTCGCTTTCTTTAAATCGTATCTGAATTTTAATATCCCTTTTTAAATCAATACAAAATTAGCATTTATATCAATCATCGGATTGAATAATATCATGAAATAAATTATTATCTACACAACTGATTATCAGTACCAAGACACACTATTGAATTAACTTTGTAATACAGGTTTCTGAAATGAAATATAAAGGCTCTGTAATCTTCAATAAATACCAGAAGGAGGTTCGGGATGGCATTTTTTAATAATACAATAAAAATAAGAAAGAATGAAAACGACCGGCACAATTACAAAAACAGAATCGCTTATCCAAATTGATTACAATGTATTAAAACACACATGTGTGTTGGAAGCCAATGAACCTTATGCAGATTACTATGGCTTAATCCCCACTGAATCAAAACCCCATTCAATATTCCTCATCACAAAACGTTTCTATTCGTTAGATGAAATCATCGATATTACAAAAGGCATTAAAGTATGTTTTAGTAAACATCAAAACCTGGATGTCGCCTCTGCCGTTATCGATTTTATTGACCATTATAATTTTGCAATCAGGGTAAGAGATTTCCCAGATTATAAGCATATTCACTGGCTTCAGTCGTGCTACATTTCAAAAGGTGTCAATTTTACTAAAAAGATAGAGAATTTAGCGCCTGCGAAAATTACAGTTTACAAGCAATTTAATGTGGATGAATACAAACAAGGTATCTATCTTGATAAAAACAAGTCCTGCAAAGGATATGTAACATTGCCAGAACGCATTACCGATACTGATTTTTCTGATTTCTTAATATATGTTAGAAACAATCAAAGTTGCGAGTTGTTTGATGCCGCGATGGGAACAATGGAAATAAATTCCAATGCAACTGAAATACTCAGAATATATGCGGAAAACCTTACGCCTGAATTGCTGGAATGTATCAAAAAGACATTTACAAAACTGGTTGAAAACAAACTGACAATTCGATCATAAAAAGTTGACAATACTAATAACTAACTAAATATTGAGCTATGAAAATTTTAGTCCCTACAGATTTTTCGGATCATTCGTTTTACGCCCTTAAAGTAGCCGCCAGTATTTCAAAAAAAGTAAAATCGGAAATTAATCTGGTGCATATAACGAATATTATTCCTGCAATTCAGGAAATCAGTATGCAGGATATTAAAAAAGCAAACGAGAAAATTGAAACCTACGCCAGGGAAGAAATAAACAGAATTATTTCTTTCGATCGATTTAAAAACACGACTATTTCACCATATGTGTTATCCAACATAAAAGTGTGGGAATTATTGAATGATGACAGGTTTAAAGATACTGACCTGATTGTAATCGGTTCGCATGGCAAGGGTGGTGTCAACAAATTCCTGATCGGTTCCAATGCAGAAAAAGTGATCAGGATGGCTTCCTGCCCTGTTTTAACCATAAAAAACGACATGGAATCATTTCATTTAAAAAGAATGGTATTTGCCTCAGATTTCTTCACAGAATCTTTTAAAGTTTTTGATCAAATAAAAATATTTGCCGAATTATATGACGCTCATATTGATTTACTAAAAATCATAACGCCTAAAAACTTTGAACCCACTCCTGAAAGCCTCAGGCTGATGAACAACTTTGTGAAAAAATTTGGCCTGGACAAAACTGCCATCCATATTTATAATGCACACAGCATCGAAAAAGGTATTACTGATTTCTGCGATGAAGTAAGAGCAGATATGATTGCACTGGAAACACACGGGCGAACAGGACTATCGCATATCATTAACGGAAGTCTGGCAGAAAATGTAGCCCTACATGAGGATCGTCCTGTTTTGAGTGTAAAAATTATAGAATATCCTGAGAACATTTCCGGCTTAAAAAGATATATAATCTATCAGGAAAAATTAGAAGCAGAAAGCAACCCAATATCTTAGCTGCTAAGACATTAATTTGAACCTTATTAAGAACCCTATGATCTCTCCTTTATTCAGTCATCTGTTGATTCCGTTCATTATAGCCATGTTTCTTGCTATCAATATGGGAGGAAGTGGCACTGCACCTGCTTTTTCTGCCGCATACGGAGCCAATATTATTAAAAAGAGCCTCATTCCAGGATTATTTGGAATGATGGTTTTTCTGGGCGCCATCATTGCCGGAAAAGGAACAGCCACCACAATTGGCAAAGGATTATTAGCTCCTGAAATGATGAGCTTAACAGTCGTTTCAATTATTCTGTTCTCAGTAGCCATAGCGCTTCTAATAGCGAATTTGTTTGGCATTCCGCAATCAACAAGCCAGGCCACAGTTTTATCGGTAACGGCTGCAGCCATTTATTTTCATGCCTTAAACTCTGACAAACTTTTGTTGGAGATCATTCCAAGCTGGTTTATACTGCCGATTATAGCTTTTCTTCTTAGTCTGTTCATTGGCAAGTATATATACAAACCGATCAGAAAAAAAGGATACATATTGTCAAAAAAAGTAAACGAAAGTCCCATTCTACATTGCTTAATCATCATTATGTCGTTGTATGTGGCTTTTTCTATTGGCGCTAACAATGTAGCCAATGCAGCCGGGCCAATTGCTACCATGACAATGAATGAATTAAGTATTGAGAGTACCGGTAAGAACTTTGTACTGATTATGATATTGGCCACTTTAATTGTGGCTCCAAACTTTGGAATTGGTAGCTCGATCTTCGGACACAAGGTCGTTAAAAAAACAGGTAAAGAGATATTTCTCTTTGGAAAAATTGAAGCGGTAATTATTGCCTTTATCTCGGCAAGTCTCTTATTGACAGCATCTTTAACAAAAGGAATCCCAACTTCACTGGTTCAATTAAATGTAGGTGCCATCTTGGGGATTGGTGTGTCTAAACTGGGATTTAAGAATGTTTTCAGAAAGACTGAAGTCAATAAATTTTTTGTCATGTGGATTATTTCTCCACTCGTTGCTTTTCTTTTAACCCTTATTTTATTATATTTCGCTAACAAACTGGAATATCTACAATAAACTTTAAAAAATAAAAAAATGAAAAAGATTTTCATTCTAAACTCAGCAATGCTTTTAAGCACTTTCCTGTTTGCATACGAATGGGATCGTATCGGACCAGCCAATTTGCACGTCAACAATTTTAACGTTATTTCTTACAACCTGCCGGTTGAAATCCTTTGTACATCAAATGGCATTTTAATTCATGAGGGAGACGACTGGAACGAATACACTTACAGTGAATTGCCGGCCTGGAATGCCGTTGTGTTTGATCCAAATAATGTCTTAGTAATTCTTGGCAATGGAAGCTATTCGGATGGGGTGTATAAATTCAATTTGACAACCCATGAGTTTGAAATTATTGAATGGTTTCCATTTCCAAATTTTCTTGAGTATTGTGAATATGACAACGCATATTATGCCGGCAGTATGGATGGCATGTGGAAATCAACTGATGGCTTAACCTTTACCTTAATTAATTATTTTGACTCAAAAAACTGTCATGCTTTTGCATGGCACGAAAACCATTTTGTGGTTACTACAGTTACAGAAATACACTGTTCTGAAGATGGCGGTGAAACTTGGTTCCCGGCTCAATCAGCATCCCCGATAATTCAGGATATGGCTTTCCAAAATGATGGAAAGTTATATGGTGTTTTTCCTAGCTATTCAAATTCTTCCGGTTTATGGTATTCAGATGACTACGGTGAAAGTTGGAGCGTCGATTTCTATAGTGATGCGATGCGTGCCGTTGGAATTGATATAGGAGGAAATATTTTTCTGGGATGGGAAGAAATTGGAATTGCGCGCTGGATTCCAGCAACTCAGGAGTTGGTTCAGTATTTTGATGGGCTACCCAATTTACACATCAATAAAATCACAAAACATCCTGAAATTGACACATATAATATTGTCGCATGTACAGAAAACGGCGCGTACATACTTACTGATTATTTAGTAGGCATGGAAGAAATCATAGAAAACCTGCACATTAATCTAAGCAATTATCCCAATCCATTTAAAGGAACAACAACCGTTCATTTTTCAGTTAACAACACCTGTAAGGTAAGGCTTAGCATTTATAACTCGCTTGGTGAAGAACTGACCATACTATTTGATGGAATGGCTGCAAAAGGGCAGGAATACAGATTTGAATTGAGCGGATCAGCACTTTCTGAGGGAATGTATTATTGTCGGTTGCAAAGCGAAACAGAAATCAATGCCATGAAGAAAATGGTGTGCGTCAAATAAGCTTATGATCTCTTTTTTGGTTCATCTGATTCTGATCATGCTTAATTCAACATCATGAAACAATTAAACCCGGCTGAAAAACAAGATTCACTTGATGTGCTTAATTACCAGATTAGGTGCTGTAATAATTGTGGCTTATTTGCGAGCCGGAAGTATGCCCTTGTGGGTGAAGGAAATCCTGACTCCCCGTTCATGTTTGTGGCCTTATCACCCGGATTTAAAGAGAATGAAGAAAACAAAATGTTCATCGGACCATCGGGCCAGGTATTTAATACACTGTTACGTACAGCCAGTATTTCAAGAGAATCTATATTCATGACAAACCTGGTAAAATGCATGTTACCAAAAAACAGAAAACCTAAAAGCGGGGAAATAAAAGCGTGCATACCATTCTTAATGGAAGAAATTTCAATTGTCAATCCTGAAATTATTGTACCCTTAGGTGCTTATGCCACAAACGCGATTATAGCAGGATTAAATCCGTATACCCTACCCGGAATAAACTTTTCACGTTTAAATGGTCAGATAACTACTATTAATAAAAGAAAAGTATACCCCCTGCCCCATCCGGCAGCTTTGCTTTATAATCCTGGATTTGAATTGAATACGATAGAGAAATATAGAATGCTAAAAAATTATTTATGATAACACATCCTATATTGATTTAAATTGATACGTATACGGATATTACATAAAATGAAGAAAATGTGTAACATATGAAAACCTATCTTGACTGCTTGCCGTGTTTTATGGGCCAGGCTTTACGTGCAGGACGAATAGCAACAAAAGATGAAAAGAAAATCAAAACACTACTGGATGATGTTGGCTGCATGATAAAAGACATTCCCATGGACAACACCCCCCCAGAAACTGGAGATCTTATTTATAAGAAGATAAGGGAATTGACTGGAGTCTTTGATCCTTATAAAAAGATCAAAGAAAAAAGTATACATGATGCTCTTAAAATGTATCCGGGATTAAAACAGATTGTTAAGAATTCAGATAAGTGCTTACTTACAGCTATCCGTATAGCTATCGCAGGCAATATCATTGATTTTGGAGTAGATAAAACATTTAATCTGGAGGAAGATATTGAGAAAATTCTTAATCAGGATTTTGCTATTTTTCATTTTCAACAATTTGTAGAACAACTCGAACATGCACAATCAATTCTATATCTTGGTGATAACGCTGGCGAATCGGTATTTGATAAAATCCTAATTGAGGAACTAGGAAAACCTGTCACCTATGTAGTCCGCGAAATTCCTGTTATTAATGATGTGACCTACATAGATGCATTGGACTCGGGATTAGATCAGGTTGCCAATATCATTTCTTCTGGTTGCTCAGCACCGGGTACTATTTTACCTTTATGTAATGACGAATTTCTTCGTCAGTTTGAAAATGCTGATATGATAATCAGCAAGGGACAGGGAAATTATGAAGGCCTTTCAAATGCTGACCGATCCGTGTTTTTTCTTCTAAAAACTAAGTGTGAGGTTATAGCTAAGCATTTAAATGTGAAGGAAAACGAAATCGTATTAAAAGCCTCGGATCACTAACAGAAAAGTTAATTATATGAAAGGATATATTCAAGTTTATACTGGTAATGGAAAAGGGAAAACAACTGCAGCATTTGGACAGGCTTTAAGAGCAATAGGAGCAGGATTTACAGTTTTTATCGGTCAGTTTGTTAAAGGGAAAACCTACAATGAAAATATCGTTATAACTAAACACCTTAAAAACATTACATTAAAACAATATGGCTTAGGGTGTTTTATTGTTGACACACCTACTGATAAAGATATTGAGGCCGCTCAAGAAGGTCTTTTTGAAATGAAGAAGGTCATTCAAAGCGGTATGTATGATATGGTAATCATGGATGAAGTTAATATCGCCTTGTATTTTAAATTATTTGATGTGGATGAAATAGTGGAGTTGATGAAAAATAAACCCGACCAGGTCGAACTGATCCTTACAGGAAGGTATGCACCTGACGAAATTATTGATTTAGCAGACATTGTAACTGAAATGAAAGAAGTGAAACATTACTACCAAAAAGGAATTCAAGCCAGAAAAGGAGTTGAGTTTTAGATATACCTTCAATCTATAAATTAGCTAAAATCAAACTACAATAAATGGGCTTGCCATATTACCGTATGAAAACTATTTCACACAAGGAATTAATACCATATCAATAAAAACATTGAGAAATCTCAATACTTCAGTTAAGGCTTAAACACCCGCATTTCAATCCTGTTTCCTGATCTAAAAGTAATTTTGCATATAAGTTAATTTCATTAATAATAATGAAGTAAAAAAGGAGGTTATTATGCCACGATTAGACAAAACAGGACCCGAAGGAAAAGGACCTAAAACCGGCAGAGGTTTAGGTGACTGTAATAAAACTACATCCGATGATATGCCAGGCAGATGGTGGAGGGGACGCTTCGGAAGAAGAGGCGCTGGAAGAAACTGGGGATTTAGGAATAGAAGAAACGACATCCACGAAGATTAGTAATTACAAAGTGCCATAGACAGTTTAACACTAAATATTTAACTGAAGTTAAGAACTCAGTACAGGAAAATTATATCCAGATCATACTATGAAAAAAGTTGCAGTACCTGTTGAGAACGATGTGTTGGTAAATGTTTTCGAGCATTGTTTTCAATTTAAAATTTTCACAATAGAAAATCAAAAAATATCAGATGAGAAATTAATAACTGCGCCGCATCACCAGTTCGGGCTATTCCCATTTTGGCTGGCAACTAACAGCGTTACTGATGTCATCGCGTATAAAATGTCTCACGAAACTATTAATAAATTCAATTGCCTGAAAATTAATGTATTTGTTGGTGTTGAGAAAAGAGACTCTATCCTTTTAATTAATGAATTTATAAAAGGCGTACTGGAAACGAATGCAGAAGTATGTGACAATGAAATGCAATCAGCCCATCAATAATAGCTGATATTTTACAATAAAAATAGTGAACAAATAAAAAAACAAAAAAATGCTTAACACGGATGTTTTAGTAATAGGTAGCAGTGCCGCAGGATTGGTAGCTGCAACAACGGGGAAAAGAATTTATCCCGATAAAAAAATTACCGTAGTAACGATGATGAATAAAACGCTGATTCCCTGCGGTATTCCCTATGTTTTTGGTTCTGTTGGGAGCACGGATAAAGACATTTTACCTGCAGAAAAAATGTTTGACACTGCAGGCATCATCACCATTTATGATGAAGCTGTTTCAATAGACCGTAAAAATAAAAAGGTCAAACTTAAAGAAGGTGAAGAGATTTCATATGACAAACTCGTAATTGGTACTGGCTCGATACCAAAAAAACCAAGCTGGCTTAAAGGTAGCGATTTAAAAAATGTATTTACGGTTCCTAAAAATAAAAACTACCTCGACGAGATGCAATCCAAATTAAACGGATGCCAAAAAGTAGTAACTATCGGTGCAGGTTTTATTGGAGTTGAAATGTCTGATGAGTTGACAAAAGCCGGTAAAAATGTAACGCTTATTGAAAAACTGCCTAATATTCTTGGCCTGGCTTTCGATGCAGATGTATCCGTAGTAGCTGAAAATATACTGAAAGAGAGAGGTGTGAAAATACATACCGGTATAAGTGTGAAGGAAATAATCGGTACGGAGAAGGTTGAAGGGGTTTTACTCGAAAATGGTGAAAAGATTGAAGCTGATGCCGTGGTTCTTTCTTTGGGCTACACACCAAATATCCAACTCGCCTCTGACGCAGGCTTGCCCGTAACCAGTTTAGGATTCATAAGAGTTGATGAATACATGCGTACGGAAGACACCGACATTTTTGCGATTGGCGATTGTGCTGAAAAACGCAACTTTGTGACGAGGAAACCCAGCCCCATCATGCTGGCCTCAACCGCCTGTGCCGAAGCCAGAATTGCCGGTATGAACCTGTACAAATTATCAGCTATAAAAACCTTTAGCGGTACCATTTCCATTTTTGCGACTGCCATTGGCAATACCGGCTTCGGAGTTGCCGGATTAACCGAAACGGAAGCCAGGGAAGAAGGTTTCGATATTGTGACCGGTGTTTTTGAGGGAATAGACAGACACCCCGGCACACTGGAAGATGCACACAAACAATTTGTTAAACTGATTGTGGGGAAAGAAGCAGGTGTAATACTCGGCGGTGAAGTAATGGGCGGATTATCCATTGGGGAACTGACCAATACGATAGGAATTATCATAGAAAACAGGATGACGATAAACTCACTATTGACCGTCCAAATCGGAACGCATCCGTTACTCACCGCATCGCCTGCAGGCTATCCGTTAATAAAAGCTGCTGAAAATGCTTCTTCTAAAATCATGTTTGCACATGCAAGTTAATAACGACGTTAAGTGAGTGTAATTATACATATAAAATCTATTCAAATCCCGATCAAAATAACCAGGTTATTATGATCGGGATTGATTTAAATAATTAAGAGACTGTATTTTAAAATTAGAAAATGAAAATCGGAATTATTATTTGTGATAGATATAAAAACTGTGCCGGAGGTAAATGTTTCAAAGCCATAACAAACCGGGATGGCGCTTTCAATATATACTCTAAAGATGAGCCACTTGAAGTAGTTGGATATACAACTTGTGGCGGATGCCCAGGCGGCAATGTGGAATATGTACCTGAAGAAATGATGAAGAACGGCGCAGAAGTTATTCATTTCGCAACTGGTGTTGTAGTTGGATATCCACCCTGTCCAAATTTAGCACATTTTAAAAATTTTATACAGGAAAAATTTGGATTGAGGGTGATTATTGGCACACATCCTATTCCTCAGAAATATTTCGATTTGCATTCAAAAATGGGAAGTTGGGAGACCTTAGGTGATATGAAATGGGAAGATTTTATCCAACCAACGATAGCTGATGAAGAGACACGCATTGCATACAATTGATGATTCATTAAGTGAGCAGTATCATGTATAAATACATCTTTGGACCTGTCCCCTCTCGCCGCCTTGGAATGTCACTGGGTGTAGATCTTGTGCCCCATAAACTATGCTCACTTGATTGTGTTTACTGTGAATGCGGCTCTACCACCAAATTAACTACTGACCGAAAAGAATATATCCCCTTTGAAAAAATAACCAAAGAATTGGCACATTATTTTATACATAACCCCGACCCTGATTATATTACTTTTTCAGGAGCAGGCGAACCTACACTAAATAATCGCATCGGTGATGTGTTAAAATTTATAAAAAGCAAAAAGCCAGCTATTCCTATAGCAGTATTAACAAACGGAACTCTATTATCCAGCAAAGAAGTGAGAAAAGAAATAATGGAAGCTGATATTGTACTTCCGTCACTTGATGCGGTTATTGAAAGTTCTTTTCAAAAAATAAACAGGCCACATCATTCGCTGAAACTAAACCAATATATAAAAGGACTTCAGAATTTCAGAGATGAATACAAAGGAAAAATATGGCTCGAAGTATTTATCATCCCCGGTTTTAACGACAGCAAGGAAGAATTAATAGCATTCAAGGATGCGTTTCTGCAAATACAACCTGACATTATACAACTGAATTCCCTTGACAGGCCCGGAACAATTGATGATATTCGAGCGGCAACCCGGACGGAATTAAAAAGAATTGTTGACTTCTGGGAGATGGATCATGTAGAGATTATCGCAACGACTATAAAGCGTAAAAAGATTCTTTCTTACCGAAAAGATTTTGAGTCCGCTATTCTGGAAACCCTGGCCAGAAGACCTTGTACCATAGAAGATCTTTCTGAAATACTGGGCTCCCATATTAATGAAGTAAATAAATATCTGGATGTATTAGAAGCAGAAGATAAAGTTGAAATTAAAAGACAAAAAAGAGGATTGTTCTATCAATTTAAAAATAATTAGAAATGAATGAAAATAAAATGAATTCAGAACTAGATAAAAATAATGGAAGAGTTGGCGGGAAAGGAAGAAACAAAGGTGGTGCATTTGGTCCCGGAAGTTATTGTGTATGCAATAAATGTGGCACAAAAATACCGCATAAAAGAGGCATAAAATGCACCACCATTAAATGCCCTGAGTGCGGACACACCATGATCAGACAAGAATTATTAAAAAAATAACAAATAAATATTTTATGAAAAAATTATTTGCGGTTCCAACCAACAATGGAAAATTATGCGAACATTTCGGGCATTGCGATCAATTTGCAGTAATTGAAACCGAAGGTCAAAAAATCCTGAATATTGAATATTTAAAACCTCCGGTTCATGAGCCTGGAACTTACCCAAGATTTCTGGCAGCACAAGGCGTGAGTACGATTATTTCGGGAGGTATGGGGATGAAAGCACAGGAAATATTTACTCAGAACAATATTGAAGTATGTGTAGGTGTAGATTCTGATACGCCTAGGGCCCTTGTTGAACAATTCCTGGCAAATCAATTGGTCAGTGGTAAAAACCTTTGTGATCACTAACGGATGAAGATTGCCATTGCCAGCGGAAAAGGAGGAACCGGTAAAACAACACTGTCAGTCAACTTGGCAAGTTTTTTAGCGGAGCAGCAGGAAGTCGTTTTGGCTGACTTGGATGTGGAAGAGCCCAATTCCGGCTTGTTTATCCGTGCTGATTTGATTCACGAGGAAGATACCTTTAAAATGGTTCCTGACTGGAAGGAAGATCAGTGCACTTTATGCGGTGAATGTCAAAAGGTTTGCAATTTTAATGCGGTGATTCAATTGGGTAAAATGATCATGGTATTTCCTGAATTATGCCATGCGTGCTACGCCTGTTCTGAACTCTGCCCGGTAGATGCCTTACCTATGATTCCTAAAAAAATTGGAAAACTGAAGCATTTTCGAAAAAACAATCTTCATTTTATTGAGAGTCGTCTTGATATTGGTGAAGAACAAGCTGTTCCGCTAATTAAAAAGACACAGAAATATATCAGCGAACAATTGAATGCGAACTGTCTTCAGATTTATGATTCACCGCCAGGAACATCCTGTCCGGTAATTGAAGCTACCAAAGATTCTGATTATGTAATACTTATTACGGAACCCACACCCTTCGGTTTGCATGACCTGAAACTGGCTGTAGAAACCATGAGAGAATTGAAAAAAGAAATAGGCGTTGTAATTAACCGGGATGGCATTGGCAATAATGATGTTTGGGAATATTGCGAAAAAGAACAGATACCAGTACTTGCGAAAATACCTAACGACCGAAGGATTGCCGAAATGTATGCACAAGGTCAACTGATCTATCAGGAAGTACCTGAATTCAGACAGGCTATTGCAGAAATCAGTAATCAAATTATGGCTTTAAAAGAAAAATGTTTCTCATGAAAGAAATTGTAGTCATATCAGGTAAAGGAGGAACAGGTAAAACTTCTCTTACGGCAGCGTTTGCCTATCTAGGTGGAGAGGATGTGGTTGTTGCAGATTGCGATGTAGATGCCGCGGATATGCACCTATTAATGCAACCTGACTTCGCCGATGCAAATGATTTTTACAGCGGCGAACTTGCAGTTATTAATCAACTTGAATGCACAAAATGCGGAAAATGCGCTGAAGTATGCCGATTCGATGCCATACCTATAATCGATGGCAATTACGTAATAGATCCTTTAAACTGTGAAGGCTGCGGCTATTGTGCACGTGTTTGCCCGGAGGATGCCATCTTAAACAGGCAATTAAATGTTGGAAAATGGTATCTCTCCCATATTAAAACCGGCAGCACTATGGCGCATGCGAAGCTGGGGATCGGTGCTGACAATTCGGGAAAATTAGTCGCGAAAGTAAAGAGCATTGCGAAAATAGTTGCTGAGGAAAAGCAAAAGAAATTTATAATCGTAGATGGTTCTCCGGGCATTGGATGCCCTGTTGTATCATCTCTTTCAGGAGCAAGTTTTGTCGTTCTGGTCACCGAACCGTCAGTTTCAGGTCTGCATGACTTAAAACGTGTATATCAACTAGTTAAGAAGCTCCAAATAAAAGCGGGATGTATCATCAATAAATCTGATATCAACAAAGAAGTAAGTATGCAAATAGAAGAATTTCTGGAAAAAGAAGAAATCATTCATCTAACCAACTTGCCCTACAATGAAAATTTCACCAAATCCATGACGCAGGGACAAACCATTATGGAATATCCTGATCATCATTTAAAAGATTTAATAACTAAAAGCTGGAACACAATTCTGCAACATATAAATTAAAAAAAGATAAAATGAAAATAGCTTTCACTACTAAAGGAAAAACATGGGATGCTGAAATGGATCCAAGATTTGGAAGAGCCGAATACTTCCTTATTTATGACAAAGATAAAGATGAATTATCGCATTATGATAACAGCGATGCAAGCAATGATGCGCATGGTGCCGGGCCCAAAACATCTCAAAAATTATTTGAACTCCATCCTGATGTATTGATAACCGGAAACGGGCCGGGAGGGAATGCCGCTGCTGTTCTTGAAAAAACCGGTATTAAAATTTATACCGGAGCTGGCGAAATGACGGTCAACGAGGCTTATAAAGCTTTTGAAAACAATAATTTAACACCTTTCAAGTAAATCACTGAATTAAATTTATGCTTACATCAAAAAGTACAATCAGGGTTAGATACGATGAGGTGGATAAAATGTCGTATGTGTATCATGGCAATTATGCCAGCTACTACCATATTGGCAGAACAGAACTGCTTAGGAAAGTTGGTATTTGCGATTACGAGCTGGAAAAGTACCATATTATTTTACCAGTTATTGAATTAAATTCAAAATTCATAAAACCTGTTTTCTACGATGAAACTATTACAATCATAACATCGCTAATCGAATTTCCAAGAAGCAGGATGAAGTTTTCGCATAAAATATTTAACCAAAATCACGATTTAGTAAATGAAGCTTTTACTACGGTAGCTTTTGTGGATAACAACACCCGCAAACCCTTAAGGGTACCGGAAACAATATTACACAAGTTAGAATTATTTATGAACCTTATAAACCAATAAGATGAACACAAAAGATTTAGGATTTGATTCAAAGTTAATTCACGCGGGCGATTATCAGGACGAATTTGGAAGTGCAGTAACACCCATTTACCAGACATCAACTTTTTCATTTAAGAATGCACAGCACGGTGCCGACCTGTTTGCGGGTAAAGAGAAAGGATATATCTACACCCGCATTGGCAACCCCACCATTAACGTGCTCGAAAATAAAATTGCCGAACTGGAAAACGGTTACAAAGGTATTGCCCTGTCATCTGGTATGGCAGCGGTTTCAACTGTTTACATGGCGGTATTAAAACAAGGTGACCACATGATCAGCACAAGCGCCGTATACGGTCCGAGCCGGGGTGTGATGGAAACCCATTTTTCAAAATTTGGTGTCGAATATTCCTATATCGACACATCGGATCTTGATTTGCTGGAAAACGCCATCCAACCAAATACTAAATTACTTTATCTTGAAACGCCTGCCAACCCAACCATCCAATTAACTGATATTAAAAAAGCTTCGGAAATTGCTCATAAGCATAATATCCTGGTTTGTGTCGACAATACATTTTGCAGTCCATACTTACAAAAGCCACTCGACCTGGGAGCTGATATTGTTTTGCATTCACTCACCAAGTTTATAAACGGACATGCGGATATTGTTGGCGGTATTATAGTAGCAAAAGACGTTGATTTATATGATACACTCAGAAAAGCCATGGTGTATATGGGTGGAAACATGGATCCACATCAGGCTTTTATGGTGATCAGAGGCGTAAAAACATTGTCGTTACGAATAGATAAAGCCCAGGAGAATGCAATGAAAATTGCTAAGTTCCTTGAAAACCATCCGAATGTTGACTGGATCAAATATCCGGGATTAAAATCATTTAAACAGCATGAACTTGCAAAAGAGCAAATGAACGGATTCGGCAGCATGATCAGTTTTGGCTTAAAAGGTGGTTATCAGGCAGGAAAAACCCTTATGGACAATGTTCATTTAGCCACATTAGCAGTCTCCCTTGGCGGTGTTGAGACTTTAATTCAGCATCCCGCTTCAATGACCCATGCCGGTGTTTCAAAAGAAGATAAACTCGCAGCTCATATTACTGATGGCCTGGTAAGATATTCAGTAGGAATTGAAAATGTAGATGATCTGATTGACGATTTGGAACAGTCCCTGAATATAATTGAATAATTCAGAAAATTGTAACTAATTTTACTGGGATGAGAAATACACTTCTGCTTATAACCGCTTTGCTGGCTGCTATTTCAACAGTAAATGGTCAATCGGGTTTTGAATTAAACACTGGTTTTATCAAATCGTATCCAAATCTAAACAAGGATGCACCGTACACATCCGGAAGTTCTGCAAATTATGATTTATCTTTTTATATATCAACTGCTTACAAGCTCAAAGCAAGTGATAAACTTTTTTGGGGTTTAAATGTAAGCTTTAACAATTATAAGTTAGATTTTAATGAGAAAACCGCAATTCATCCAGGTTTAGATGAACACACAAAAGATTTAACGTATAACTTCAACTATTTATACCTGTTCGTATATCCTGAGTTGGTTTTTGGGAATAAATTAAAATACTTTATAAATGCCGGTGTTTTTGGCGGAATCTTTTTAAATGGTACAAAAACTGGATTACTCATATCAGGCAGAGTTGAGTCAGGACCGGATGGTTATTATATGGAATATACAGAAACGGAAGTAGAAGGAAAAGCCAAAGAAGATGTAAGAAATTTTACCGTGGGTGCGCAATTAGGGACAGGTATGCGTTATCAAATTTCAGACAACTGGAGAATTCATTTTACTGCAAGCGGTCGTTTTATTCCCTTTCCTGTAGAAAATGAGTTTACGCAGAATCAGATAGATTTAATAATTTCCATCGGAGCGGCATATACTTTAAAAAGAAAAAGATAAAAGTGGAAAGTTTACAAAGGCACATTAACGTTGCACATATACTGCCTTTCAAAATATTACAAAAATAATACACTCTAAGCAGGAAAAGTTCGCATCCCTTCATTCCAAATAAACCTTTACATTTATCGTTGATTTACAACTTTAGATATTACACGTGGAATGAAGAAAATCTTATTGGTCAATTCAAATACGGAAAGTGCCCCCTATCCGGTGTCGCCATTGGGCATTTGTATGCTTGCAACTGCTCTTAAAAACGCTGCTTATGAAGTAAGAATATTTGATGGCTTGTGGAACCATGCGAATTCAAATCCGCAACATCGTACGATCTCCCTCACTCATGAATTAAACGATTTTCAGCCTGATGTGATCGGTGTTTCCATCCGGAATATTGATGACCTGATCATGAAACAATCCAGGTTTTATATCGAAGAGATAGAAGACCTTTGTATCACACCCATAAAAAATTATGGCAAGGGCATTACTGTGCTCGGAGGTGCCGGTTACAGCATGTTCCCATTTGAACTGCTACAACGTTGGAAATTTGATTATGGCATTACCGGACCAGGGGAAGAAACGCTCATCACTTTGCTGCAATCAATTGAGAATGGCCATCCAATTGACAATACACCTGGCGTGCTTGTACGAAAATCCAATGGTCAATTAACAGGTTTGCAACATTTCAGTATCGCCCCAAAGGGGTCCGAACTCGTTGTTCCCTATCCACAAATTGATACCCATTTAAATTATGAACCTTATCTCGCCAGGAGCTCTTATCCCATACAAACAAAACGCGGCTGTGTATTAAAATGCCTCTACTGTTCTTATCCAACGATTGAAGGAAAAACATATCAATTACGAACCCCAAAAGATGTAGTGGACGAAATTGAAAGTGTTAAGAAACGTCTGCCAGATGTTGTCTTTGAATTTGTGGATTCGACTTTTAATCACCCTCCAAAACATGCGGAAAATATCTGTCGTGAGATTATTAAGCGTAAACTATCACTTAAACTACGAACAATGGGCGTCACCCCTGCTGGTGTTACGCCGAACCTGATAGATTTAATGAAACAAGCGGGATTTTTGCAGATTGACTGCACACCTGATTCAGCATCAGATACTATGCTTCAGAATTTGAAAAAAGAATTTAGCCGGAAAAGGCTTGAAGAAGTCGTACAGATATTAAAGGATGTCGATATGCCCACTATGTGGTTTTTCATCTTGGGCGGCCCAGGTGAAAATGATCAAACAATCGACGAAACCTTTGATTTTATTCATCGATTTATTGAAGAACGTGACCTGGTTCATATCACTGAAGGACTCCGCATATATCCCAATACCGGCCTTGAAGAAAGGGCAATTAAAGAAGGGATAATTAATGAAGGTGAAAGCCTCCTGAGTCCACACTTTTATGTTTCAAATCTTCTTGGGAAAGAGAGATTGGCAGAAAGAATAAAAACTTTTACCACAACGCATTATAACTGCCTTCGGTCCGCTGACTCAACGCCTTCCAAAGAAATGATACAGAAAGCCCTGGAGATCAGAAAACAAAAAAACCTGACAAATGAACCCATGTTCAGGACCTTGCTAAGACTAAGAAAAGAAGAATTTCAAAAGAATACTCAGAACTAATTCACAAAAAAACTCCCCAACGGTGCATGAGGAGTTTATTGGAGATTTTGGTAAATCTCTATTGTTCTTTCAAATATGAAGAACAAACAAGCACCACAAATATAAGTACCTCATTTTGAAAAGTCTAATAAAAAACGTTTTATTTACCCTAAAACGTATAAGTAAATGCATGCATTATTTTGCAATTTATTTTTTACTTTTAGCTTCAAGATCGCCTAAAAGGCAAGATGTGTCCGTTAAGTATTCAGCAGACCTTATTTGATCTCTGGAAAAGCCAGGCCAATTCAGGCTATCCTTTTTTGGCTTTCTTTTCCCTTTTTTCAGCTTTCTTTTCTTTGGCTGTTTTTTGGGCCTCCTTTTTTACGTTCTTCTTCGCGTCCTGTGACTTTGCCATGATACTATGAGTTAAATACTAATATTGAATACTGTTTTACAGTGTTTATAAATTTAATTTTCGTCCTCTAAAAGTAACAAAAAATGTGCTGCTGACCACGAAAAATGTGCTGCGTTTAACGCTTCACCATTTCTTGGATCATAATTCTCATGAATGGGCATTTGTTTCATTAAAAGGCCAGCTGCATTTCTGAATAACTTTTCCTTCATTTGGTTGTATTCATCAACGAATCCATATTTTTTCATTCCCTCCAGGGCGAAATAAGCCTGGTCAATCCAAACAGGGCCCCGCCAATAACCATTCTCCGGATCAAATTCAGTGTGAGATGCAGATAATGAGGGGAAAGGTAAATAGGTATTGAAATGTGTTGAATCCATTATTTTAGATACTATTTCACGGGCTTGCTCAGGCGTGGCAACTTCAGCCCAGAGGGCAATCCATGCTTCAGGGCCAACAACTTCAATATGAGATTGATCCGCTGTTCGGATATCAAAAAAATATCCATGATCTGTATTATAGAATACCTTTTGCATTTGATATTTCAAAATCGGTAACTGTTTCTCAAATTCATCTACAATTTCAATTTGTTCTGTTATTTTGGCCAATTTAATCAAGTACTTTTTTTCGGCATATAAATATGAATTCAGGTCGATGGATTCCTGGTTAAGCGACCATGCATCTGGTTTTGAAAAAATCATTTCTGCCGAATCAAATCTTACGGCATTATCCATGCCACTTTCCCATGCCGCGGCAATCCTTGTTCCGTCCGTGGAACCGTATTCACACAATCCATTCTGATCATGATCGCGATTCATATACCACCATTCGTGATATTTAATTAAACTGGGGAGCATTTCAATAACAAAAGAAGTATCATATGTTTCTTGATAAACTTCATAAATAGCCCAGGCAGATAAAGGTGGTTTTGTGTTGCGCCAATTGTGTTTTTCAAGAAGTGTATCCCTGAAAATGCAATCCGCGATCATTCCTTTATCATTTTGGAAATCATACATAGCCCTTATCTGATCTTTGGCGAGTCCCGGTTCAATGCTGGCAAGAGCAACCGCATGTTTCCACGAGTCCCACGCCCATAATCCATGAAATCCCCGGTAAGCATAGGATGGGAATAAGCCGGCACGGGTAAGCTCACCTTCTGGGTTGCGCCAGTTCGTGATCAAAGTTTGGATGCATTTTGCAGCCAATAGCTGTTTCTGATCACTTAAATTTTGAAATGGCTGAAGATACCTTCTCCACCTTATATGGTTTTCCAAGAATTTATTTTCTGCATTCATGAATGGATGATCTGTATCATATTCTTCTGAATTAAACCGATGCCGGATAG
>JAZBOW010000226.1:0-4027 GCA_036351335.1 Bacteroidales bacterium
AGCTTCTTCGTCTTCAAGAAGGCGCAATCCGGCACGAACAACTTCACTTACGTTCTTATAGCGTCCTTCGGAGATTCGGCGATGGATGAATTCGTCAAAATAACTACCCAGTGATATAGAAGTATTTTTGCTCATTAGGTTTCGTTTGGATTAAAAATACCAAAAATTGGTAAAATAACCAAATAGCACCTAAGGGTCTCGTATATGAGCCGTTTTAATGGCTTAAATACATTGTTGGCAACAGTTTATTTTTTTATGTATTCCACCTTAGATTTATCCTTTTCAAATAGTATGTAACTGGTGTTGTCACTGCGGAAAACGATTTTTCCCGAAAGTTCTGGATTTTGGGTAATGAGATTAAAATGCATTTCACCTTTAATTTCTTGTCCTTGTGAGGTCTTTATATCGGTGGTTAAACCATTCTCGTTCAGGCGCAATATGTTATTACCATCAATTTTTAAAAGAATTAATACACCTATAGCTTCTTCACTTAAAAGTTCTCCCTCGGCCGTTTCAGTGACTTTGTAATTAAAGGGATGTAAGCCAGACCAACTTTTAAAATCAATGTTACTGTCGGAACCAACATATAAGGGAGCTGTCCTTGGTTTAGCAGCATTGAGATCGGGTGGCGTAAGGGCATATTTGGTAACTTTGAAATCTTGAGGAGATTCCAAAACCAGTGAGGTATCGCTTAAATCGCGAATAATTAAATCTATAAGCTGTTCATTACCCCTGATACTTAGAGTTACCCTGATCGTTTCTGATTCTTGAACGTATTCCCATTTTGCACTCATATTTACATCATTTCCAGCCTCAATTTTCATTGTTCCGTTTGAGTCAAATGTTAATGCTTCTTTCCTGGTGGTGGGTTGCATTTCGCCACCTTCTGACTCACCAACTTTAATGGCATACCAGGTTTTAAGTAAGGGCTTAGGAAGATTGCTGGTATTCTGAGAAAAGGCTTGGATTGTAATAAATAATATTAGGGCGGATGAAATGAATAATTTTAATGGTGGTCTCATAAATTCAATTTTTAGTTTTAACTAGAGTTGTATATAATTTACAACTCAGTCATGTTATATTAATATTGTTGCCAACGGTGAGGATATGAAGCGTTGCGACCGAATGGGAGCTATGATTTCGTATACATTGTTGTGCCTCGTTTTATTTTTCAATTTCAGGCAGAATATAATTTTTGATTATTCGCTCAGGTTGAAATCCCTTTCCATTTCTATAATTGCCTGATGTAATAACAACAATTAATTCATATTCAGGAATAACGACCAAATATTGACCACCTGAGCCTCTCGCTTCAATAGAATTAATTTTTTTACCATTGATATTATAGGTTTTGTGCCAAAAAAGATATCCATACTCATTTTTGTCTATGGTGTTTTCAAGTACCTTGTACTTATCAAATGACTTATTCACCCAATGTGGTGGTAATATTTCTTCTCCTTCCCACATACCAGTATTCAAATAAAGTTGCCCGAATTTCAATATGTCTCTTGGAGTAAGGTACCATCCACCACCAAAATATGGCTGGTCCTCATTGTTGGTTTGGATTCTATAATTTTGGATAGATAGAGGTGCGAATAACTTTCTGTGAATATAAAATTCCAACCTTTCATCTATTGAAGAGCTAATGATTGGAGATAGCAAATGAGGATTTCCAGAACCATAGTTTGCCTTTTCTCCTGGTTCGTAAATCATAGGAGCCTTTAAAATATGCTTCGTCCAATCCTGTTCGCTTTGGTATGTTCCTTCATTTGCGAATGAGTTTCGATTCAGCCCAAAGTCAATAGCATCCAAGCCACTTGACATAGTGAGAAGGTGGAAAATAGTAATTTCATCTTTCCCTTCCTTCCAATCTATTTCTGGATATTGATTTTCAAAGAACCCAGCAATAGGTAAGTGTTCTTCGGATAGTTTTTGTTCAGCAATTGCGATGCCTACCAGAGCAGAGGCAAAGCTTTTAGATAGCGATCGGGTATCGTGTGGAATACTTGAAGTAAAACCATCAAAATAGGTTTCAAAAATCACTTCTCCATATTGAAATATAACCACTGAATGAGTTCCTTCTAATGTATCATTCTTGATATCTGTTACAAGCTTAGAAAAACGCGAAGAAAGACTATTATCAATTGATTCTGAATAGTCCCCAATTAGCCATTGTTCATAGGGCAAGGGTGAGAGTTCAATTTTTGTGCTCTCTTCCAGAAAATTAAGGGTAAGGTCAATCCGCTGCTCTTTTAGCTTGCCGTTAAAATTTAGGTTTGAGCGGATATCTCTAAATTCAAAATTGTCGTGACCAATTTTAAAATCTTGTCCCCACATGTAATGATAAGTTGGCTCTTTAAAAAAAGTAGAGGCAGAATACCTATTATCTTCCTGTTTATCTAATGAAAGGTACATTGTGGGCAAGAATGAATCTTCGATTAAAAGATTCCAATTACTCGACCAGTTTCCTTTTGAAGTTAAATTCAAATCAATATTTGATAAATGATGTCCTGTTTGAACAAAAGCGATTGGGGTTGTTTGTGTTGTGTCGATTCTTATGATTAATTGGTCTTTATATTGACCAACTAAATAAGTCGCATTTTCAGCTTTGAGCGGAATTTCGGTTATGCTATTTTTACCTTTAAAAACTGATGTACTACCTTCCTCTGTTGTTATTATTTCAATATTGAATTGAAATGGATTCTTATATTCTAATTTACCTGCCCAACCACCAACATAATTCTCGATGGGTTTTTGAGCCCTACATGAGGTAATATTGAGTAGCGTTATTATTAGCAAAATATGTATTCGCATTATTCTGTTTTTTCTAATGAGGCACAACGATCTAGTATAAGAGCAGTAGTGGATCTCAAGGGATTACCTGTCCGCCACCACAAATGTTTATTAAATTAACAGACCTTAAATTCACCACTTCACAGGCTATTGCTTTTATACAATGTTACAAGCTTTATTCTTTGTTCATAATTGTTGGTTCTCCTTCAAGGTAGCCCAACGAGATAAGAAATTTATCTGCTTCGAGAGTTGTCTTTTTATAGTAAACCTTACCTCTATCATAATTGAAGAAACCATGTTCTTGTCCGTCATAAAGAAATAAATCACAACGGCTTCCTACTGCTTTCATAGCAGCGCAAAAATATGCAGATGCCTCCATTGAAATTCCACCATCTTCGGTTCCATAAAACATTATCATTGGAGGAGTATCAGGCTTAATATTGTGCAATGGAGATAAATCCTTATACTTTTCACCTATCCATCCATAAACTTCAGTATCACTTGGGCCTAGGTCAATTACTGGATTGTATAAAATCAGTGCATTCGGTTTTGAGATTATAGACAGATTATCATTGGGGTCATCATAACCTTCTGTCATAGCGGTTGCAGCTGCCAAATGTCCCCCAGATGAACCTCCAACTGCAATTATTTTATCTTTGTCGACTTTATATTTTTGAGCATTTTCTTTTATGTATCTAATAGCTGATTTCGCATCTGCGATGCAATCAAAAATACTTGCTCGATGAGTACTCCATACTCTGTATTCCACTAAAAGACATACGATTCCTCTTTCAGCAAAGTATTTGGCTTGAGGTTCGAATTGTGTTAAACTACATTTATACCAACCACCTCCTGAGAAGAAAACCATAGCTGGATAATTATGGGTACTATTTTTTTGTGGAGGAACAAAGACCCTCATAGCTAATTGAGTAGTATCTATTTTCTTATAGATAACAGTTTCAAATGCTGTAGTATCACCTTGTGCATACCCACCAATTGTGATAAAAAACAGGAAGAATAATACGATTATGTTTTTCATCTATTATTGCTTGTGACGGTTGGGGTATGGCTCGTGGCCAAGCGCCGCGAGCTTTTTAATATACTGTCAAGTTAGCAAAAAGTGAGCAAGCGATAAGCCATGAGCTATACTCGCTGTTGGGCAACGTTATTTATTTTCTTTCAAGATTTTGAGCAATGATTTGGGATCCTGACGATTATCCCAGAATGCAGTAAT
>JAZBOW010000227.1:0-2757 GCA_036351335.1 Bacteroidales bacterium
ACTTCAATTCGATTTCCACTTTTAAAATAGTGCCAGCAAATGCAAATGGAGGGCTATAATCTTTAGAAACAGGAGATCCGGTATCTACGCCAATGCCAAATGTATCAATGCCAAAACGCCCTGGAATGGATTTATCCATTTTTCCTTCACCAATTTTATTCCCGTTTGCATAGAGCATAATATCGCCTCCTTTTGCCATTTCCCCCTCCTTGCCTTCATAAATAAAGTCCATTTTCAATGTAGATTTTCCCACAGGAACTTTCTCTGTCGATGTCACAATATATCTGTCTTCATCAAAAAAATTATATTCATAAACGAGTTTGCCATCTTTTATATACAAGGCAAAACCTCCTCCAGAACCGCCTTCAGCCACAAGAACACCGTCTCCACCTTTATCAGGGATATTTATTTCGGCCGTTATTGTATGCGATTTGTTTTTCGTATTCGGGGCCGCTGTTTCCGCTAAACGGGCAGCGCCGGCAAAGTAGGTGAAATGCTTGCGATTTGGGTCAGAACCGCCCGGTGATGGCTTAGCTTCATAAATGCGACCGGTACCACGGTCATCCAATGGATATACGTTGTTTTTCTTAGCCTCTTCATCAAATAAAGCTTTCATTTCTGCTAATTTCTCCGGATTTGATGCAGCCAGGTCATTCGCTTCGCTGAAGTCATCATCGATATTATATAGTTCCCACGTGTCATTATCCCAATTTCCGGGCGCATAATCTTGTCTCCATGGAAATGTGTGTTGTGCTGCTGCTATCCAACCGTTATCATAGATTGCTCTGTTGCTGAATACTTCAAAATACTGACGATCTCGAACGGGTTTAGCATTTGCGTCGTAAAAAGTTGAAAGAAAGGAAACACCATCCATAGGTTTTTGTACAACTCCGTCAACGGTTTTAGGTGCTGGTAAATTGGCAGCCTCTAAAATTGTGGGCACAACGTCAATAAGATGCAAAAACTGAGTGCGGATACCGCCAACATCTTTTATTTGTGCCGGCCAACTCACTACCATCGGGTTTCTGGTTCCACCAAAATGAGAAGCCACCTGTTTAACCCATTGGAAAGGAGCATTGCCACTCCAGGCCCAACCAACAGGATAATGTGGTTCGCCATTTGGACCGCCAATTTCGTCAATGTGTTTTAAATTTTCCTCCATCGGGGTAGAAAAACCATTTAATGCTTTCACTTCATTCAGCGTGCCATCTGGTCCTCCTTCAGCACTGGCACCGTTATCCCCAACAACATAAATAATCAATGTATTGTCGGCGTCGGGTAGCTGATGGATCGCATCTATCAATCTGCCGATTTCATGGTCGGTATAGGCAAGATAGCCGGCAAAGTTTTCCATCAATCGCAAATAAAGTTTTTTCTGATCCGAAGAAAGCGTATCCCAGGCAGGAACCCATTCCGGTCTCGGGGTTAGTTTGGTGTCTTTAGGAATAATACCCATGTCCAATTGACGCTGAAACGTTTCTTCTCTGACTTTTTCCCAGCCTGCATCAAACTTTCCTTTAAATTTTGTGCTCCATTCCCTTGGAGCGTGATGCGGTGCATGGGCTGCTCCTGGCGCGAAATACATAAAGAGCGGCTTATCTGGTGCTACGGCTTTGCTATATTGCATGTAATTGATAGCTTTATCGGTCATGTCAGCCATGAAATGGTAACCTTCTTCAGGGCTTTTGTCGGGTTCTACAGCTTTGGTGTTTTCAAAAATCACCGGGTAATACTGGTTTGTTTCACCGCCAATAAACCCGTAGAAATATTCAAAACCCATACCGGTTGGCCAACGATCGAAAGGACCGGCAACGCTACTTTCCCAATCTGGAGTATTGTGATTTTTACCAAACCATGAAGTCGCATATCCATTACCTTTTAACGTAGCACCAATTGTGGCAGTGCTTTTAGGAATCATATTATTATAACTGGGAAAACCTGTTGCCCATTCCGCCAAAAAACCTGACCCTGCATTATGGTGATTCCGGCCTGTAATTAGAGCCGCTCTTGAGGGCCCGCAAATAGCTGTGGTATGAAAACGTGTATAACGTAAACCTTGTGAGGCCAATTGATCTAAAACAGGAGTGGGAACTGGGCCGCCAAAAGTACTTGTTTGTCCAAAACCGACATCATCCAGCAAGATTACAACCACATTTGGCGCTCCTGCTGGCGGAGCTGGCAATTCAGGCCATTCAGATTCAGACTCTTTGTAAGTTTTACCAATTATTCCGCCAAATTCTGGTTCGGGCAATGGTATAATTGTTCTATCAAGATCTCCTGGTACCGGTTCAGTTTCCTGTTTCTGTTGATTACAACCCAATGCTAAAAACATCAAAACAAGTAATGATATTAAACCGGAATTGTTATTCTTTCTCCTCATATTATTCTAAAATTAATGGTTATTTCAATGCCCGTTGGCAACGGTCTCGGCGATAATATAGTTGTGGAATCATTCTTGGGATTAAATATACGGATAATAACCAGTAAGAAGATTTAACTGCCATTCATATGCTTATTGAGGCCGCTTAGGGAGAATTCACACAAATGAATTGTAGCTTACCTTTTTTTCAATTCAAATAAATCTTTTCGCCTGTCCTTAAGATTTCTTACACTTCCAAACTGATGAAGTTCTCTGAGTAGGTCAATATCCAAATCAGCAATTAATATCATCTCCGTATTAGGTGTGGCTTCTGCCTTTATGCCATTGGTGGGAAAAGCGAAATCACATGGAGTGAAAACCATAGATTGAGCATATTG
>JAZBOW010000228.1:0-14010 GCA_036351335.1 Bacteroidales bacterium
ATAAAAGAAAATAAGAATTGAAACAGATAGGGTGTAGTAAAAATAAGTAATGAGTTTTGTAGGATCGGTTCAGATGTATAAGAATATATATAACCGAAAACAGGTGCTGGAAGTAACCATAACAACAAAATCCATCTTTTTTTATGTTTTAAGTCCAGCTTTTGGCTTGGCTTGTTAAAAGTAATACCTGCTACTATGATCAAAATAAAAACAGCTATTGAAAGGTAAGAGTGATGAAACAGCCAAAAAACAAAATCTAATAAAAAATAGGGTCCAGGAGCCCCCAGCCACCCCCCGATGGTACCTTTTTCAACCTGTGTGAAAATGATCGGTAAATGCGGCACATATAACAACAGAATAGCCACACCACTCAATGTATACCTTAGGAGGTTTTTTCGATTTATTAGAGAAAGTCCCGAAACTCCCAGAACGGCTACGAATAGCAGGCTGAAATAATGGTTGTAAGCAGCTAATGCCGAAAAAACAACAAAACCTGCCAGATATTTTATTTTAGGAGACTGAAAAAAATATTTACTCCAAAACAGCACAGCAAAAAGGGTGAAAAACAAGCCACTGACGTAAGGCCGCGCAATCTGGCTGTACATCACGAAAAGTTGCAGGCTGCTTAAATAGGTAGCGGTTAAAATTCCTGTGGTTTTTCCAAACCAGATTTCTCCTATCCTGTAAGCCAGATAAATAGAAGTAAGTCCGGCCAGGATAAACGGCAGCTTTACCACAAACTCCTTTTCACCAAAAAGCATTACCCAGTAATATAAAAATACCTGGATACCCGCCGGATGCGAATCTTTTTCAATAACACCAACTCTTATTAGATCACGAAACGAATCGAACGACGTGCGGCTCATGGCACTTAGTTCATCGAAGGTAAAAGGGATATCAAAGGCATGCCAGCATCTGAGTACAAGTCCCGCCAATATAATTAAAACCAATAACAGGCCGACATGATCTCTGGAATTTAGATGCTTCATACTGCTTCCAAAAATACCGAAAAATGATTTGTTAAAAACCATTCTCAAATCTACTTCCTTTAAAAGATAATTAGGGTATTTTTGCCCCAGATTTAATGTAAGAATGAGTGATTTTTTAAAACAACTGAACAAGGAACAAAAGGAAGCGGTAATTCAATGTGAAGGCCCTATGATGGTAATTGCCGGAGCCGGTTCGGGAAAAACACGTGTGCTTACCTATAAAATCGCGTACCTGCTTGATCAAGGAGTAGACCCTTTTAATATTTTGGCTTTGACATTTACCAACAAGGCAGCCCGCGAAATGAAGGAACGGGTCATTAGACTGATTGGTGACACCGAAGGAAAAAATGTATGGATGGGCACTTTTCATTCTATTTTCGCTAAAATTCTTCGAATTGACGGTCACCGTTTAGGCTACCCATCAAATTTCACCATTTATGATTCGGACGACAGCAAGCGGCTAATCCGGCAGATCATTAACGAAAAAAAACTGGATCCAAAATTGTATTCTCCCAGTTTTATCTCGCATCGTATATCAATGGCCAAATCCAGTTTAATCAATGCTGAGGAATATGCGAACAATCCTGAAATTGTTTCCGCTGATGAAAGTGCCCGAAAACCCCTCATAAAGGATATTTATAAAAGCTATACAGCCAGGTTACAACGGGCTGATGCAATGGATTTCGACGACCTACTTTTTAATACCTATATTCTTTTCAGGGATTTTGCCGATGTGCTTTATAAATATCAACTCAAGTTCAAGCACATCCTGGTAGACGAGTACCAGGATACGAACCATGCACAGTACCTGATCATCCAGAAACTGGCAGCCAATACCGAAAATATTTGTGTTGTAGGTGATGATGCCCAGAGTATTTATGGTTTCCGCGGCGCCAATATTGCCAATATCCTGAACTTCAAACACGATTATCCTGATTTCAAGCTGTTCAAACTGGAACAAAATTACCGCTCCACTAAAAACATCGTGGAAGCTGCCAATCATATAATAGCCATTAATAAGGATCAGATCCAGAAAACTGTCTGGACGGAGAATGATTCGGGAAATAAAATAGGGTTTATCAGGGCCACAAGTGATAATGAGGAAGGCCAGTTGGTAGCTAACGCGATTTTCGAACAGAAAATGAACAACCAGCTACCAAACAGTTCTTTCGCGGTTTTATATCGAACCAATGCCCAATCTCGCTCAATTGAAGAAGCATTAAGAAAAAAAAATATTCCTTACCGAATTTATGGTGGGCTTTCTTTTTACCACCGGAAAGAAATAAAAGACCTGCTGGGTTATTTCCGTCTCACCATCAATCAGAATGATGAAGATGCACTGCAGCGAATCATCAATTTTCCTGCCAGGGGCATTGGAAAAACCAGTATAGAAAAGATGGTGGTAGCGGCCGATGAAAATAATGTCAACCTATGGGAGATCATCACCAACCTGATCAATTATAAGGTAGAAGTGAACTCGGGTATCATTAGGAAAGTAGGTGAATTTGCTACCATGATCAAGAGCTTTAAAGCTGGGTTAAAGAAAAAAGATGCTTACGAAGCTGCCAAACATATTGCTGTTTCTTCGGGATTATTAAAATTATACCGTGAAGAAGATACACCGGAAGGCATCAGCCGGGTGGAAAATATTGAAGAATTGCTGAATGCCATCAAGGAATTTGCTGAAGCCGGTGCAGAAAACAATGTGGGTGACCTGGCCAGCCAGGGCACATTGGAAGAGTTTATGCAGGATGTAGCCCTTCTTACGGATGCCGATAATGACGAAGAGGACAACGACAAGGTATCGCTAATGACCATTCATGCCGCCAAAGGCCTTGAATTCCCGCATGTGTTCATTGTTGGGCTCGAAGAAAACCTGTTCCCATCCATACAATCGATCAGCACCCGTACCGACCTTGAGGAAGAGCGACGACTTTTTTATGTGGCCATTACACGTGCCATGCAAAAAGTAACATTGTCGCATGCTGAAAGTCGCTACCGTTGGGGGCAGTTCACCATTACCGAACCAAGTCGCTTTTTGGAAGAAATTGATGAGACCCTACTGGACAGGCCAAAAAAAATATCGATACCAACCATTTTTCAAAAAACCAAAACTGTAACCCAGGAGAGGCCGGGTTTTACGGCTGTAAATAGAACTTCAACGAAAGGTGACGATATCCAATTCGATGCTTCCGATACAGCGGCTTTACAAACAGGCATGCAGGTTGAACACCCTAATTTCGGCATGGGCAAAGTAATGGCTGTTGAAGGTAACGGGGCTAATATGAAAGCCACGGTTTACTTTAATGGAGTAGGTAAAAAGAACTTGTTGCTTCGGTTTGCCAAGCTTAAAATCATCACATAGGTGAAAAAAAATCGCAGTTAACTACTGCGCTTTAATTATTTAGCTAATTTTGCCCAATATTTAACTTTTCAGAGTTATTCCAACCTTAATCACAAGTTTACATTTATGGAGTACAATTCACAGCGAGAGCATTTAATTATTCCTGAGTACGGACGCAATATTCAGAAGATGGTGGCCTATGCGAAAACCATTGAGGATCGTGAAAAAAGAACCGAAACCGCGAAATTCATTGTTAGCGTTATGGCTTCCATGAACCAGCAGAACAGGGATGCGGGAGACTACAAACAAACTTTGTGGGACCATCTGTTTATCATTTCCAAATTTGAACTGGATGTAGACAGCCCCTATCCGATGCCTGCAAAAGAAACACTAACCCGTAAACCTGACAAAGTTGAATACAGCGACAATCGTATTCGTTTCAGACATTATGGAAAAAACATTGAAGCAATTATTAAAAAAGCCATCGAATATGAAGATGGGCCCGAGAAAGACGCTTTGATCCATGCCATTGCCAACCATTTGAAAAAATCATACCTGAACTGGAACCGCGAATCAGTAGATGATATAGCTATCGAAAAACATCTGGAAATTCTTTCAGAAGGAAAACTATCACTCTCTGAAAACCAAACCCTGACAGCCACTTCCGACATCCTGGCACGCAACAAAACCAAGAAAAAGAAGTTTGTGCCCCGGTCAAAAGACAACAACGGAAAACGAAGAAGGGATAATTACGGCAAAAAGAGCTATTAAACCACACCTCACCTGAAAGCTGACAAAGCTGCTGACTATCAGGATACTTTTTAAGATACATTTGTTAAAATTAATCTCATTTTAATAGCCATAAAATGATGAATATTTTGTTATTTTATGAATTGAAAAAATCAGGCTTATGAAGTCCTTTAAAATACATGGTGGCAACAAATTATCTGGTGAAATAATTCCTCAGGGAGCAAAAAATGAAGCATTGCAGGTACTTTGTGCAGTGTTGCTTACACCTGAAGAAATTCACATGAAAAACGTACCCGACATCCTGGATGTCAACAGGCTGATTGAATTGCTAGAAGGCCTGGGTGTAAAAGTGTCAAGAACCAAACATAACGAGTATATTTTCCAGGCAGATCAGATAAAAATGGATTATATTACTACCAAAGAGTTTTATGAAAAAGCCACCAGCATCCGGGGTAGCGTGATGATACTTGGACCTTTGCTGGCACGATTTGGAAAAGGCTATTTACCACAGCCTGGTGGTGACAAAATTGGCAGACGAAGACTTGATACGCATTTTACTGGGTTGCAAAAACTCGGTGTTGAGTTTACCTACAACGATGATGAGAAGAGCTATCATGTGAATGCTAAGAACTTAAAAGGCAATTACATGTTGCTTGAAGAAGCATCTGTAACCGGAACAGCCAATATTGTGATGGCCGCCGTGATGGCTAAAGGCACCACCACCATTTTTAATGCAGCATGCGAACCCTACCTGGTGCAGCTTTGTGACATGCTGAACCGCATGGGTGCCCAGATACAGGGTATCGGATCCAATTTGCTTACCATCGAAGGAGTTAAAGAGTTACATGGAACAACGCATACTTTGTTAGCCGATATGATCGAAGTGGGTAGTTTTATAGGGCTGGCCGCGATGACCCAGTCGGAGTTAACAATAAAGAATGTTCAACTCAGCAACCTGGGGCTGATTCCAGAGGTATTCAGACGTATTGGTGTTACAGTTGTGCAAAAAGGAGAGGACATACTGGTACCTGCAAAGGTGGTGTATGAAATTGAAACTTTTATCGATGGCTCCATCATGAATATTGCCGACGCCCCCTGGCCTGGCTTCACACCTGACCTTATCAGTATCGTTCTGGTAGTAGCTACGCAAGCTAAAGGCAGTGTATTAATCCATCAGAAAATGTTTGAGAGCCGATTGTTTTTCGTGGATAAACTGATTGATATGGGTGCCCGTATTATCCTCTGCGATCCGCACAGGGCAACTGTTATTGGCCTGAATCACGAGCAGGCGCTGAAAGGCATCAAAATGAGCTCTCCTGATATCAGGGCTGGTGTTGCACTGCTCATTGCAGCCCTTTCAGCCAAAGGCACCAGCATTATTGAAAATATAGATCAAATTGACCGGGGTTATCAGCACATTGACACCAGACTACGGAATCTTGGAGCGGAAATCGAACGAGTGTAAATACACACCTTTGCCATGACATCCCTGCCATTATGACCGTTTGATCCTCTTGGCAAAAAAATTGATATTCACATTATTCTTTTAAATAAGATGCTAATTATACCAAAATATGGTACAGAAAAAGAAAAAAGATATAGAGAAGGAAGATGCCGGAAAGCAAGCGGCTAAGAAAACGCAAAGAGGTAGCGGTTCAAAAAAAACGTCTGTTGATAAGAAACTGAAGGAATTGGAAGAAAAAAACAATGAACTCAATGACAAGTTTTTGAGGTTATATTCAGAATTCGATAACTACCGAAAAAGAACTATCAAGGAAAAAATCGATCTTCAGAAATCAGCTTCACGTGACTTGATTGACGATTTGCTGCCGGTATTGGATGATTTTGAAAGGGCTTTACAGGCATTTAATGAAGATAATGTTAACAGTGATGTGTTTAAAGGGATTGAGCTTATTTATAACAAACTATTCAACATACTCAGCCAAAAAGGCCTGGAACCCATGAATTCAATGGGAACAGATTTTAACACCGACTATCACGAAGCCATCACAAATATAGAAACCGGGGATGAACATAAAGGCAAGGTAGTGGATGTAATCCAAAAAGGATACTTGTTAAACGACAAAGTACTTCGCTTCGCAAAGGTAGTTGTGGGCAGCTAATTTAAACTGAAATCAAACAACAAAAAGGAACTTAATTAAGCATGAGCAAAAGAGACTATTATGATGTGTTGGGGGTTTCAAAAGGAGCTACCGCCGAAGAGCTTAAAAAAGCCTACAGAAAGCTGGCATTAAAATACCATCCCGATAAAAATCCTGATAATAAAGAAGCGGAAGAAAAGTTCAAAGAAGCAGCAGAAGCTTACGAAGTATTAAGCAATACCGAAAAACGCAGCCGTTATGACCAGTTTGGCCACAGGGGTATGAGCGGTTCAGGAGGATTTGGTGGCCAGAACATGTCGATGGATGATATTTTCAGCCATTTTGGCGATATTTTCGGAGGTGCATTTGGTGGAGGGTTCAGCGGCGGATTCGGCGGGCAGCGTTCCAGCCGTAGGCGAGTAAACCGTGGTTCAAACCTGAGAGTGAAAGTAAAACTCGATTTGAAAGAAGTAGCCCATGGTGTTGAGAAAAAAATAAAACTGAATAAATATGTACCCTGCGATTCATGTAGCGGCAGTGGTGCCGAAAAAGGTAGTTCAAAATCTACTTGTCCTACTTGTAGGGGCATGGGGCAGGTAACCCAAGTTACCAACACCTTTCTGGGGCAAATGCAAACATCTTCCACCTGTCCACAATGTGGTGGCGATGGAGAAGTGATCACCAATAAATGCAATTCCTGCCACGGAAATGGCATTGTGAAGGGCGAAGAGGTGGTTACCTTTAAAGTACCTCCTGGTGTTGCTGACGGTATGCAACTTTCTATAGGCGGCAAAGGAAACGCAGCAGCTCGGGGCGGTATTCCAGGAGACCTATTGGTACTGATTGAGGAAAAAGACCACCCAGAATTGATACGAGACGGAAATAACCTGTTGTATGATCTCTACATCAGTTTTACAGATGCAGCACTCGGCTCGTCAGTAGAAATACCTACTGTTGACACCAAGGCCAAGATTAAAATTACACCCGGCACCCAAGGAGGAAAAGTATTAAGGCTAAAAGGCAAGGGTTTACCCGATGTAAATGGTTATGGCAAAGGTGATCTGCTTGTAAACGTGAACATTTGGACACCTAAACAACTTAGCAAGGAAGAAAAAACCATGCTTGAAAATTTGAAAGAATCTCCTAATTTCAAGCCTAACCCAACAGCCCAGGATAAAAGCTATTTTGACAGAATGCGCGAATTTTTTTCATAATATGAAAGTTGTCCGGCCGATTTAATCTTTGTAATATTGCCACACTTACAGTGTACTTAATAACACAAACCTGTATCAATTTAATATGTCATTACTCACTGCCATAAATGTTTCTAAAACTTACGCTAACCATAAGGCCCTCGACCATGTATCAATTGAAGTGTTGCCTCAAAGTATCTTCGGTTTGCTCGGACCTAATGGTGCCGGAAAAACGACGTTGATCAGGATTATCAATATGATCTCAGCCATGGACAATGGTGAAGTATTGTTGGACGGCAAACCTATTAAACCTTCAGACGCGCAGCATATTGGCTATCTGCCGGAAGAACGCGGATTGTACAAAAAAATGAAGGTAGGTGAACAGGCATTGTACCTTGCGCAACTGAAAGGCATGTCGAAACACGATGCATATAAAAAATTGAAGGAATGGTTTGACAAGTTTGAAATCGGCTCGTGGTGGAATAAAAAAGTAGAAGAACTTTCCAAGGGCATGCAACAAAAAGTGCAATTTATTGTAACTGTATTGCATAAACCCAAACTACTCATTTTTGATGAGCCATTCAGCGGATTCGACCCCATCAACGTGAACCTTTTAAAAGACGAAATTATTAAACTTAGAGATGAAGGAGCTACCATCATTTTTTCTACGCACAACATGTCATCTGTTGAAGAGCTTTGTGATCATATTGCGCTGATCAACAATAGCAAAACGATTCTATCAGGCGAAATATTTGAGATCATCAACCATTTTAAATCCCATACTTTTGAAGTAAACTACAAAGCATCCAAGGAACTATTGATGGCGCCGAACGATTTTGAAATTGTTTCTACATCGAAAACAAACGGCACCTATTCGAGCCGCATTAAAATATTACATAACAAGTCGTCAAACGAATTATTACAGAAAATCATCCCACAGGTGGAAGTAGTTGGTTACCAAGAAGTATTGCCCACCATCAACGAAATTTTTATTCAGGAAGTAAACAAGAGCAAAAATGAATAAAACACTCCTGATCATCAAACGTGAGTATTTGTCGAGGGTAAAAAAGAAATCCTTTATCATCATGACGATCCTTGGCCCTATCTTAATGGCAGCGACCATTATTCTTCCCGCGTTTCTGGCCGATTGGAGCGAAGCAACTCACAAAAGAGTAGCCGTATTGGATGAAACCGGATGGTTTTATAAGAAATTCGACGACCAGGAAAACATCACCTTTTACTATTTAACGGACGACCTGGAAACCAGTAAAGAAAAAGCAATCAGCCAGAAAGGCGACCTGCTTTTATACATTCCAAGAACCGAACTGAACATACCCGTAAATGCCGAATTATTCTCAGTTAAACAACCCGGACTGAATGTCACATCCTACATCAGGAGTGTAATGAAAGCCGAAATCGAGAATAAAAAACTACTGGCATCAGGTATTGATCCTGATGTTTTGAAATCGACTAAGGTAAATGTCAACCTGGCCACCATTCGCATTGAAGAAGGCGGCATCGAGAAAAAAAGCAATACAGAAGTGGAAGTTGGTTTATCAATCTTCGCTGGTATTATGATTTACTTCTTCATATTCATGTTTGGAGCACAGGTATTGAAGGGTGTGATGGAAGAAAAATCATCACGCATTGTGGAAGTGATTATTTCCTCAGTAAAACCAACCCAACTGATGTTGGGAAAAATATTTGGCATTGCTTTAGTTGGCCTAACCCAATTTTTCCTGTGGATCATTCTTACTGGCGCATTCCTGGGGGTATTCCAGGCCGGAATATTCCAAGGCAATATGCAGGAAAGCCTTATGCCTTTCAACCAGTCAAATCATGTGATAGAGCAAACGTCACCTACTGGTTCGCAAGTTGAAATAGATGAATTTGCAATGGTTAGCGAGATCATCAGTGGCATCAACTTCAAGATAATGATTTTCAGTTTTATCTTTTATTTCCTGGGTGGTTTCTTGTTATATGCATCTCTTTTTGCAGCCATTGGTGGTGCAGTCGACCAGGATGCCGATACTCAACAGTTCATGTTGCCTGTATCCATTCCCCTTATTTTTTCTGTTATGATGGTAGGAGTGGTTACTAATCAGCCTGATGGCCCTTTGGCATTATGGATGTCGTTTATTCCCTTTACATCGCCGGTGATCATGATGATGCGCATCCCATTTGGCGTGCCCATGTGGCAGATTTGGATCTCTGCCGCATTGTTGATTGCAGGTTTTATAGCCACCACCTGGCTGGCAGGTAAAATCTATCGTACCGGTATTCTCATGTATGGCAAAAAAGTAAATTATGCCGAAATATGGAAGTGGTTAAGAAACAAGTATTAATGATCGGAGCGCGTCCAAACATCTAATTTTTTGAATATCAGAAAGAAAGCATTTGCACGATTTATTCTATATAAATTGTTAATTCTCAAATAATATTCTATTTTTGCACCCTCAAAAAATTGAAGTAAAATCATAAATTTTATAATCAAATGCAAAACAGAGGAGCTATCAAGTTTTTTGCCATCGCTTTTGCTTTAGTATGTCTGTATCAGCTTAGTTTTACTTTCGTTACAACTATGGCTGAACGAAATGCTGAAGAATATGCAGTGAATCAAACTGCACAAAATCTGGCAGACGAACTTGCGGGGAATGATGAGGTTTTAAGACACTATTACCTGGATTCAATTTCCAAATCAAGAGAAAACTACTACCTGGATAGTATTTCGAATGTAGTTATATACGACATTCTTATCGACGAATATACTTACAAGGAAGCCAAAGAAAGGGAGTTAAACCTGGGGCTTGACCTTAAAGGTGGTATGAACGTAGTTTTAGATGTTTCTGTCGGAGATATCATTTATGCCCTTTCAGGCAAAAGTGACGACCCTGTATTTAAAGAAGCTCTTGCATTAACCTACCAGAAGAAAAAAAATAGCAATAAAGATTTTGTAACTTTATTTGGTGAATCATTTGAAGAAGTAGACCCCAATGCACAATTGGCCTCTATTTTCCTCTTTGAATTCCGCGATAAAGGCATCACAACCAACTCCACCAACGAGGAGGTATTGACTGTGATCAGGTCAGAAGCCGAAGGCGCGATCGACCGCTCATTCCAAATCCTCAGAACACGTATTGACCGTTTTGGGGTGGCTCAGCCCAACATTCAGAAACTGGCTACCAGCGGACGTATTTTAATTGAATTACCTGGAATCAAAGATCCTGACCGTGTAAGAAAACTCTTACAGGGAACCGCCAAGCTTGAGTTCTGGGAAACCTATAAATTCTCTGAAGTATTTCAATATTTTGATGAAGCCAATGCGCAATTGCGTGATGAAGAAATAGTGGAAGATGATATTGAGGAAAACCCTGAATCAATTGAAAAAACTGCAGAAGAAACAGCAGCCGAAGGACAGGAAGCTGCTGAAGAAACAGCTGGTGACGATCTGATTGACGCGGTTAATGACACCACTTCAGACAAGCTACTCGAGCAACTGGAAAGCGACACCACGGCTACTGATGACATGAACTTCCAGCAATACGCCAAAAGGTTCCCACTGTATGCCTATCTCAACCCATCCTATGTACAAAATGAAAACGGGCAAACCTTCCCCGCACAATCTGCCAGGATGGGTATTGCTGCCATAAAAGATACAGCGCGCGTCAATCATATGCTAAGGTTAACCAAAGACGTTTTTCCAAGGGATATGAAACTCGTATGGACAGTCAAACCAAACCCTGCAAGTCCTGATGTATTGGAACTAGTTGCTTTAAAAACAACCCAGGGTGAAGCTGCTCTTGGAGGAGATGTGATTGTTGATGCCCGCCAGGATTACGACCAGAATGGTGGCGTTGCCGTGGATATGCAGATGAATGCACAGGGAGCGAAAATCTGGAAGAGAATTACTGGTGAAAACGTGGGACGGCAAATAGCTATCGTACTTGATAACTATGTGTACTCTTACCCAAATGTAAATGACGAAATTCCTACCGGACGATCATCTATTTCCGGTGGAAGCATGACACTTGAAGAAGCGCAGGACCTCGCCAACATTCTCAAAGCAGGTAAATTACCTGCCCCGGCCAAAATTGTAGAAGAAGCCGTAGTAGGTCCATCGCTGGGACGTGAAGCCGTAAGTGCAGGTATGAACTCTTTTATTCTGGCATTTATCATGGTACTGGCCTATATGATTGTATATTACAACCGTTCAGGCCTAGTTGCCAATGTAGCACTTGTGGCCAACATTTTCTTTTTATTTGGTGTACTGGCATCACTTGGCGCCGTGCTTACCTTACCAGGTATGGCCGGTATCGTACTGACACTTGGTATGGCGGTGGATGCCAACGTAATTATATTTGAACGTATTAAAGAAGAGGTGCGCGCCGGTAAAGGTGCCCGCCTAGCCATTACCGATGGGTACAAAAATGCATACTCTGCTATTATTGACGGTAACGTAACCACGCTGTTAACAGGTATTGTGCTCTATATTTTTGGTACAGGCCCGGTTCAGGGTTTTGCAACCACGTTGATCATAGGTATTCTTTCATCTTTATTTACAGCCATTTTTATTTCACGCTTGATCTTTACCTGGATGCTGAATAAAAATATGAAAGTAAGCTTTAGCAATAAGTATACTGCCAATTTCCTGGCTAATTCCAACTACAATTTTATCGGCGTCCGCAAAAGAGCTTATATTATTTCTGCAGTCTTGATCATTCTTAGTGTAGGGTCTCTGGCAATCAAAGGTCTTAACCTCGGCATCGATTTCACCGGTGGCCGCACCTATGTCGTCCGCTTTGATAAAAACGTGGATGTTGAGCAAATAAGAAAAGATTTAACGGTAGAATTTGAAGGGATGATACCCGATATTAAAACCTTCGGTTCCAATAGCCAGATCAAACTGACCACCAAGTTCATGATCGACAATGACTCGACTTATGTAGATGCATTAATTCAGAAGAAGCTGTATAACAGCCTCTCTGCATACTACACTACCGCGCTTGACTATAAAGAGTTCTCAACAGATACTGAGGGAGAAAATAAACTGCTTGGTATTTTAAGTTCACAAAAAATTGGACCGACCATCGCATATGATATCCGAACGCGTGCTATTTATGCTGTGGTATTCGCACTGTTGATTATCTTTGTTTATATAGCCATTAGATTTAAAAAATGGCAGTATGGTCTGGCAGGTGTGATCGCGCTTTTCCACGACTCCATTATTACAATGGGTATGTTCTCCATATTTTATGGTCTCCTGCCATTCAGCATGGAGGTAGATCAGGCATTTATTGCGGCCATTTTGACAATTATCGGTTATTCTATTAACGATACGGTAATTATCTTCGACCGCATCAGGGAATACACTCACCTGTTCCCAAGACACAGCTTAAAACGAAATATTAACGAAGGTTTGAATAGCACATTGGCACGTACCATTAATACTTCCGGAACTACTTTGGTTGTATTGCTAATCATCTTTCTGTTTGGAGGCGAAACGATTAGGGGATTTGTATTTGCATTACTGATTGGTATTCTCGTGGGTACATATTCATCATTGTTTACAGCCAGTCCTGTTGCTTACGATTTACTAGGAGGCGACAAGCAGGAAAAACAAATACTTGAAAAAGAAGCTAAATCCGCTTCCCGTAAAAAGAAAAATTAGTCTATAAAAACGAGTAAAAAAGCCCTGATTCCGATAGCCATCGGGATGGGGCTTTTTTTTATTACTTTTGCTTTGTTTTTAATTTAAATTAAGGCTTTGAGATTACTTTTTTTTGATTTTGGAAGTGGTGAAATACTGCTGATTGTATTGGCAGCATTTCTTATTTTCGGGCCCAGTAAGATACCTGAAATTGCACGGAATCTTGGAAAGTTTATCAACGATATAAAACGGGCGTCAGAAGATATTAAAACGGAAATTAACAAAGAAGCCGACCGGATAGAACGTGATAAAAAATTGAAGGATTACAAATCTAAAATTGAAGAGGAGTTGGAAAGCGGCACAAAACAAGTTTCTGAACCCAAAGTTGATACCGATAAAGAAACAGAAGTTAAACAGGAGGTTGAACCCAATGAAGATTCAACACCATATATCCAATAAATAAGAGGTAATATCGTTACATGAATCAGCACTATAGCCATAATAACACACAAATGAACGGTACTTTTTTAAAGACGCTATTGGTTTTATTGATTTTAATTCCTTTTACCCTAACCCTGTATGCGCAACGGAACCCTGCCAAACCAGCGGACGAAGCATTTGCCAAGCAACAATATACAATTGCCATCGATAAGTATAAAAAAGCCTATACAAAGGTTAAAAAGAATAAAGAGGAGAAAAACCGCATTACGGCACAGCTTGCTGAATGTTACCGCCTTACAAGCAATTATAAAAGGGCTGAAGCATCCTATAAAAGGCTCATTCTTAACGAATGGGACAAAAGAAATCCGGAAATATTGCTACGCTATGCTGACGCCTTGAAGATCAACAGTAAATATGAAGAAGCGATAGAACAATACAACGCATACGCTGAGAAAGTGCCTGATGATCCACGTGGAAAACGAGGTGCAGAGACTGCCGCACTGGTTCAGGAGTGGGTTGAAAACCCCTCGAAATATGAAATTAC
>JAZBOW010000229.1:0-51657 GCA_036351335.1 Bacteroidales bacterium
ATGACACCGAATAACCAACCCGATATAAATACACGTTTCAATAAACTGGTGGAAGCCATCAAGTTCGTATATGCCACTACATTTTTCAGATCGGCCAAAGATTATATGAAAGCCACACCACATAAAACTGAAGATGAGAAAATGGCTGTTATCATCCAGGAAGTGATCGGAAAAAAACATGGAACAAGATTTTATCCAGAATTATCAGGTGTAGGCAGGTCGCATAATTATTATGCTTTCGGTCATGCCGATCCTAAAGACGGCATTGTAAACCTCGCATTGGGCCTGGGAAAAACTATTGTTGATGGCGGCAATTCATGGTCCTACACACCTGCTTATCCCAAAGCCGACCCGCCTTTCAACACCGTCAACGATATGCTAAACAATACACAGCGAACCTTCTGGAGTGTGAATATGGGCAAAACATCAGCTTACGATCCTGTGAAGGAAACCGAGTATATGTTGGAAGAAAATATTGTAACTGCAGAAGAGGATGAAACCCTTCGTTACCTTGCATCCACACTTGACAGTCAGTCAGGACGGATTATTATGGGTGTTGCTAAAAGTGGGCCGCGTTTGCTGAATTTCTCTCCCATTCTCCGTTTAGGTGAAATCCCTTTAAATGATTTGTTAATAAAACTGATGGATGTTTGTGAACAAAATGAAGGAGCACCCGTGGAAATTGAATTTGCCATGACTTTTAACAGCAAAGGCCCGCATAAGTTTGGATTCCTGCAGGTGAGGCCTATGGCAGTTTCCAACGATGTAGTGGATATTGATAATGCGGATTTAACCGGCGATCAGGTGCTGGCTTCTTCCGAAAAGGTACTTGGAAATGGAACGAATAATCTGATACAAGACATTGTGTATATCAAACAGGAAAAGTTTGATGTAATGAAAACCTATCAGATAGCAGAGGATCTTGAAAAGATCAACCAGAAACTGGTGAAAGAAAACAAACCTTATCTGTTGATTGGATTTGGCAGGTGGGGTACTTCCGATGCTTCGGCAGGCATCCCGGTAAACTGGGGTCAAATATCAGGCGCCAAAGCAATGATTGAAGCCGCCCTGGCCAATGTGAATTTTGAACTGAGCCAGGGGTCACATTTCTTCCACAATGTAACCGGTTTTGGGGTATATTATTTTTCTCTACCGTTTGAAAAAACGAAAACAATAGATTGGCTATGGTTACAAGAGATGTCGTCAGAAACTGAAACACAAATGATCAGGCATGTCAGCTTAAAAAAACCTTTGCATATAAAAGTGGATGGACGAACTGGAAAAGGCACCATATTAAAACCATAGGCTATGAATGAGAAAAAACCACTAGACGATCTAATTGGAGAACTTAAGGAACGAGCGAAAGAGCTGAACTGCCTATACCAGGTGCAAGAATTATTAAATAACCCTGAAAATTCAATCGAAGACATTTGCACCGGTTTGGTGGATACGATTCCGCCGGGTTGGCAATACCCTGACATTTGCAGGGCAAAAATTCAATTGTTTTCAAAAACATATATGCCCGAGGATCTGGTTGAAACCAATTGGGTGCAAAAATCCGACATCCTCATTCAAAATGAAATAGTGGGGCACTTGTTCGTCTATTATTTGGAAGAAACCCCTGCGATGGATGAAGGGCCTTTCTTGAAAGATGAGCGAAAATTGATCGATACCATTGCCGAGCGACTCGGATTGCATTTATTACACCTTCAGTTAAAGAATGTGTTCGATAAACAAAATCAAACGGATACTGCCCAGAAAAAGGAATGGGAAGTCATTCTTGATATGCTGAAACAAACCAATCCGAAGTTGCTAATCAGGCTGTCGCGAAAAATGGTGAATTACCTTTGCTGGACCGGCGTGAAAAAGGCTGAGGAGTTGTTGGAGCACTTTGGTTCTGCATTTTACGAAGAAGGCGAATTGATTGATGAGAATAAACCTTTCAAAAAAAGCACTGATAGTGAACTCATCAGTTTGAGTTATCGGATTTTTGAGATTGCTGAAGATAATCTTAGCCTGGGTAAGATCCTGAATAATATTCAAAAATGGACCAAGGAAGACCGGTCGGGATTTTTATCAAAGGTGCTCGAAAATATGGGTTCCTCCTTGCAGGACATCAATAACGCCATTGAGCGGTATCATCATTTAGCACCACAAATGCTGGAATTGTCGGAAGCACGTGAAAAAGGACTTCGCGTAGCCATGATCAGGCGTATATTGACTGATCAGGCTGACTATATTGATATCGCTAAAAGGTTTGTGGATGTAAACAGCTTCAATGCGTTAATGAATAAAATCATTTCTCCGGTAGGCAGTCATGGAAAATTAGGTGGTAAAAGTGCTGGCCTGTTCCTAGCACATCAGATGATCAACAAATACATTCCAGATTATGAATCTTTCACTGAAATTAAAGTACCAAAAACCTGGTATATTACTTCCGACGGGCTCCTGAGTTTTATGGATTATAATAATCTTGAGGAGGTAATGGAGCAGAAATACAAAGATATTGGACAGATTCGGCAGGAATATCCGTATGTGATTCAGCTTTTTAAAAATTCCACTTTTCCACCTTCCATCGTGAAAGGACTTTTAATGGCGCTGGACGATTTCGGAAGTGTGCCTTTGATCATTCGTAGCTCCAGTTTGCTTGAAGACCGCATTGGAATGGCATTTGCCGGAAAATATAAGAGCCTTTTTATTGCTAATCAGGGGACAAAAGAGGAACGATTAGTTGCGTTGATGGATGCCATTGCTGAAATATACGCCTCTGTTTTTGGGCCCGACCCCATTGATTATCGTGCAGAAAATGATCTACTCGACTATCATGAAGAAATGGGCATCATGATACAGCAGGTAGTGGGTACGAAAGTGGGTCATTATCACCTGCCGGCATTTGCGGGGGTGGCATTTAGCCAGAATGAATTCCGTTGGTCGCCACGTATAACCCGAAAAGACGGCTTGATTCGATTGGTTCCGGGTCTTGGAACCAGGGCCGTTGACAGAATCAGCAATGATTATCCCATTTTAATTGCTCCAGGTCAGCCACAGCTTAAAGTAAATGTAACTGTCGATGAGGTTATTAAATATTCTCCCAAGTACCTGGATGTCATCAACCTCGAAAGTGGTGCTTTTGAGACTGTGGAGCTTGAAGATATAAAACAGTTCGGGAAGGAATACCCTATTATCCACCAAGTGGTTTCAAGGATGAAACAGGACTTTTTACAACTTGCCAGTCCTCTTACAATCGACTTCCAGAAAGATTTTTTGGTGGTCACGTTTGAAGGACTTATTAGTCGCACAAAATTTGTTCAGCAAACTAAAGATGTGCTTGAGATACTGAGTAAGGAATACAACAATCCGGTAGATATTGAATTTGCCCACGATGGTAGCAACCTGTATTTATTGCAGTGCCGCACACAGAGTGCAGGAATCGAATATAAACCTGCAGTTATTCCTTCAAACGTCTCCGCGGAAAAATCAATTTTTTCGGCTAATAAGCACATTTCAAATGGTATTGTAACTGATATTACCCATATTGTATACGTTGACCCGAAGAAATACAGTGAGGTATCTGATTATGAAACCCTGAAAGAGGTTGGCCGTTCGGTAGGGAGGTTGAATAAAATTTTGCCCAAACGCCAGTTTATTCTCATGGGCCCTGGACGTTGGGGTAGCAGGGGTGATATAAAATTAGGCGTTAGCGTCACCTATTCGGAGATTAATAATACAACGATGCTTATTGAAATTGCAAAGAAGACGAACGAGTATACAACTGATCTCTCATTTGGCACCCATTTCTTCCAGGATCTGGTAGAATCAAATATTCGTTATTTGCCGCTGTATCCTGACGAAGCTGGTACTATTTTCAATGAACAGTTTTTAAAAGATGCTGAAAATGTACTAAGCAGTTTTTTGCCGGATATGAAAAAATTAGAAGATGTAATCCATGTGATTGATGTACCGGCTTCAGCCGATGGTCAGGTATTAAACGTATTAATGAATGGTGAAACCAACAAAGCTTTGGCTATTCTTTCAGACCCATCTGATTATATGGACGAGGAAGCAAAAGAGTTGCAACTTGGATTGAGGTCAGGCGTGATACAGGAAGATGTGCACTGGCAATGGCGATTGCGTAATGTGGAAAAACTGGCAGCGCAGTTAGACCCGGAAAGATTCGGCGTAAAAGGATTTTATTTGTTTGGCAGTGTTAAAAATGCCCACGCAGGACCATCAAGCGACATTGATATTTTAATTCATTTCACAGGCAGTGACGAACAAAGAAAAGAACTAAGGTCGTGGCTGGAAGGTTGGAGTTTATGTTTAAGCCAGATCAACTTTTTAAGAACCGGGAATAAAACTGAAGGACTGCTTGATATACATATAGTGACAGATGAGGATATTAAGAAAAGAGATAGTTTCGCTATAAAGATTGGTGCCGTTTCGGATGCAGCTAGGCCATTGCCCATGGGCACGGCCCTAAAAAAGAATGGTTTAAAGTAATTCTCTTACAGCTTTTTCGGGCGAATTTATAGTAAAGCGTATCAAAGATAATTCGGGCCCGTCATGTGCTGCATTCAAGCAAATTGTGTTGCCAATTTGATCAGTCCAGTAACCTGTAAGTACAGTGGACTCATGCACATGCCCATGTAAAGTAAGGAATGGTTTTCGCTCTTCAATAAAACGCTTGATGGCTATACTGCCAATATGCACGTCCAATGGCACATAGTCGATCATTTTACCATCCAACGCAGCACGATCCAGCTTCGTTTGATAGGGTGGTGAATGAAAAAGAAAGATGGATGTGGAAAGGTCATCTTCATCGCATAATTTCACAAGATCTTTCTGGATAGTTTCGTACTTGATACGCTTTTTGTCTGTTTCAACAGAGAAGGAGCCATCTTCAGGAGCTACACAACCTGGATCGATATATTTTGAAACATCATACCGCTCCCAATCTTTGAGCATGAAAGGAGAGGGTGGGATACAGGCATAACCATAAATGGTAAAATCATGAAATTGCGCCTTCTTTTCATGCATATAAACAATCAGTCCTTCCTGGTCAGCTTTTACGAATTCCTCTTCAATAGCCCTACCATCATCATTTCCGAGTATCGTAAAAATGGCTGGATAATCATTACCGAGTGTCTTTTTCAGTTCTCTTAGTTTTTTAAAAATAAATTCGGTGAAGTCTTCAGGCATATCTGGATTGGAAGTAAATGCGAATAAACCCGAAGGAAGTAAATCTCCACCCAGAAATACGGCTACCGGTTTTTCCAGTTTGATCTTTTTAAACAGTTGCTCATACCGATCAACTTTTCCATGCAAATCAGAAGCAAAAAAACAGAGGGTCATCGAAGTAAACTTAATTATTCAAATGTAATGATTTTCTAAAAGCAGTAACCAGTCATTCCTCCGACATCCCCCTTTGGTGGGGGTGCAGGTGGAGGCCTTAGTCGTTAAAAAAATCAAGCCACCCAAACCACCAATTTCTTACCTTTGTTTCAAAGTAAATAGAGGCCATGATTCCATCCAAGCTTGATATATATACCCAGAAAAAATACTTCGAAGAACAATCATTTGCCAGCTTAATGCTGAAGCGCATCTATAATGTGCTAATCATTTCCAGTGTGTACGATGCGTTTATTTTAGAAGAAGATGGCCGGATTGAGGAACAGATATTTTACGAATATATGTCGCTAAACCTGAGGTATCCGCCGCGTTTTTTTAATGTAACTTCAGAAAAAGAAGCTTTTGACATTTTAAAAACCGAAAATATCGACCTGATCATTTCTATGATAAGTGCCAAAGAAAAAGACACTTTTCAGTTAGCTGATGAAATAAAAGCAAGATACCCACTGATTCCCATTGTGGTGTTAACACCTTTTTCGAGGGAAGTCAGCCTGAAAGTTGAGAGTCGCAAAATGGGATCCATCGACTATGTATTCAGTTGGCTTGGCAATGCGGATATTTTACTGGCAATCATCAAACTTATTGAGGATAAGATGAATGTGGAGCATGACGTGAACGTGGTGGGCGTGCAAACCATCATTCTTGTGGAAGATAATATCAGGTTTTATTCCAGCTTTTTACCGCTCATATATAAAATTATTTTTAAGCAGTCGAAGGCTTTTATGAGTGAAGGTCTGAATGAGCATCAAAAGATGAACCGTGCCCGCGGGCGTGCCAAAATACTTTTGGCAACCAATTACGAAGATGCCCTAAAAATGTACAACCAGTATAAACATAATTTACTTGGAGTTATTTCTGATATTACTTATAACCGGGGTGGCAGAAAAGATCCGGAAGCAGGTATTTCACTGGTTATGCATATAAAAAATGAAAGTAAGTATACGCCATTGTTGTTACAATCATCTGATCCGCGAAATTGGGCACGCGCAAAAGTATTGAGGGTTGGTTTTATTGATAAAAACTCGAAGACGTTGATGCATGATCTGCGTGAGTTTATCAAAGAATATTTTGCTTTTGGTGATTTTGTTTTTAAAGATCCGGAAACCGGCGAACCTGTGGCAAGAGCGAAGGATTTGAAGGATCTTCAGGAAAAAATCTACCAGATACCTGAAAGATCTTTGATGTATCATATTAAAAGGGATCATATTTCAAAGTGGTTGCGGGCACGCGCACTGTTCCCGCTGGCTTCCTTACTAAAGCAATTTACAACGGATGATTTTAAAAATAGTCATGAAATAAGAGCTTTCATTTTTGATGCTATTGCCAATTTCCGGCTCATAAAATCAAGGGGTGTTATTGCCCAGTTTAACAGAGAGACTTTTGATGAGTATTTTACCATCTCTCGTATTGGTGATGGATCAATTGGTGGCAAAGCACGAGGTCTTGCATTTCTTGATTCTCTGATCAAAAGAAATCACTTGTATGACTATTTTAAAAATATAAAGGTAAACATCCCAAAAACAGTGGTGCTGGGTACAGATCTGTTCGATGAATTTATGGAACAAAATCAATTGTACGCTGTTGCGCTGGATGATAAAATCAGCGATGAAGAAATACTGGAAGCCTTCTTAAAAGCGAAGCTTCCTGACCGTTTAAGTGAAGATATTTTGGCCATCATTTCCCAAGTGGAAAAACCATTGGCTATACGATCATCGAGCCTATTGGAAGATTCATATTACCAGCCATTTGCCGGCATTTACAATACTTATATGGTACCTTTTATCAAAGGTAATTATAGAAAAATGTTCCATATGGTACGCAAAGCGATCAAAGGGGTATATGCTTCCGCTTTCTATGCCGACAGTAAAGCATACATGCAGGCCACTTCCAATGTGATTGATGAGGAAAAAATGGCTGTAGTGATACAATCCGTTACCGGTACAGAATACGGAAACAAGTATTATCCAACTATTTCTGGGGTAGCAAGATCCATTGATTATTATCCGATACCACCTGAAAAATCGGAAGACGGAACTGCCAGCATCGCCCTCGGATTGGGAAAGTATATAGTTGATGGTGGGCTTTCCCTTCGGTTCTCTCCGAAGTATCCAGACAGGGTATTGCAAATTTCTTCGCCTGAGATGGCTTTAAAAGAAACCCAGAAATATTTTTTCGCTTTGAAAATGGATATGGATGTATTTTCGCCAAGCCCTGATGATAGCAAGGACCTGCTTAAACTACCTATAAAAGAGGCCGAGAAAGACGGATCTATCAGTAAAATTGCATCGACTTATGATCTGCATAACAATATACTCAGAGACGGTTATAATTATGATGGCAAAAAGCTCATTACGTTTTCAAATATTCTGAAACATAAAACTTTACCGATTGCCGAAATCATACAAAAGGTATTGCAGTTTGGAGAACAGGAAATGGGCAAGCCTGTCGAAATAGAGTTTGTTGTGGATATGAATCCGAATGCTGAAGGGAAGATCGTGTTTGACTTGCTGCAGATCAGACCCATTGCATCCATAGCTGACAGTGTGAGTATTGATAAGAAAAAAATCAAAAAGAAGGAATCCCTGATTATCTCTGATTCAGCCCTTGGCAACGGTATTGTAAATGACATATACGATATTGTATATGTGCGGCCTCAAAATTTCAATGCGGCCAATAATAAGGAAACGGTAAATATGGTAGGTGCTATTAATGAACAGTTTACAAAGTCAGGGAAAAACTTCATATTAATTGGCCCGGGTCGCTGGGGATCAGCAGATCCATGGCTTGGCATACCTGTCAAATGGCCTCAAATATCCAATGCCAGGCTGATTATCGAATCGGGTATTGATAAGTACCGAATCGACCCGAGCCAGGGTACTCACTTTTTTCAAAACCTTACCTCCTTCAGGGTTGGCTATTTTACCATCAATCCTTTTATCAACGATGGTTATTACGATATCGATTTCCTCGACAGCCAGAAAGCTGTTTTTGAAAATGAAACGGTTCGGCATATCCGATTCAAAAAACCCATGCAGATTGTTATTGATGGAAGAAAAAACACAGGTGTTGTTCTGAAACCGGGTTTTAAGTACAAGAAATAGGATTTGCCATTAATATTGCTGTCGATCAGGCAAGTGAAGACGCTCGTTTTAGTTATAGAAAATACGTGTCTTCTTTCAATAAATTCGCCGTTAAGCAGGAGTGTACCGGGAGTATACCAATTACATTTCCTGGCTTAAAGTTAGAAATGTCTGAAACAGGCATACGGACAATCCCATGTTCCTGTGAAAGTGAACTGACGTAAGCGAAAGGAATTGGTTCGCTCCAGCCATTTTCGTGCAGTGTTGAAACCAATCCGTAATTTTTGAAACCATTTTTATCAAGGATGTATTCTTTTGAAAGATGGACGGCACCGCCATAAATTACCAATTCATTTCTTTCAGCATGGACAGCCACAACAGGACAGGCAACCGCTGCTGCGATCTGATCAAACGTACCCGACCCTATGCGCATTTGCATCACATCATAATACACGAAATTGCCCGGACGTATCTCATTAGCACCAGAAAAATTCTTTAATATACTGCATGATGGTGTATCGCCGTAGCTGATGATTATATGCGGGAAATCATGCACGAACTTTTTTTTCAACACCTTGAGTTGCGTAATGGATGATGAGCCGATATCCCTGACTTCATTTGCTGATTGTGCCTGATAAGTATGTCCGGCATGTGCCAGAAAACCTTTAAAGTGAAGTTTTCCTGATGATTGAATGAGATATATGATGGCTTCAATGTCTTCTAAGTTTTGAGGATCAATGCCGGTGCGGTGGTAACCGGTATCAATTTTGACAAAGATTCCCACATCGAATGAAAGATGTTCAGCTAAAAATTCTGTCGAATAAATAGATTCTACCAGTAGGTTCAAAGTAATCTCAGAAGCCAGCTTATCAATTTCTTCTATTTCAGTCAGGTTTACAGGAAATGCGATGGTGATATCATTCCATCCATCAGAAGCAAAAAACCGGGCCATAGAAACAGATGATACTGCGATTTTTGAAACGCCTCTTTCCCTAAAAAGTTCACCAATTTCAGCAGATTGATGGGTTTTAAAATGAGGCCTGAATACCACATTGTTTCGATCAGCTTTACGAAGCATTTTTTCAATATTCTTTTTTACTTTCTGTTTATCGACTATGAAAGATGGTTTATTCCACATGGTTTACATTTTACAATAACAAAATTAGGTGATAATCGTTTTGATTTAATACTTTTGATAAAAAGCATCCTCATGAGAAGATATATTGTTTTTCTTTTATTAATTATCATCTTCGTATCCTGTCAGAAAGAGCAAAAAAAGGTGGTCACCCAAAAAATTCAGTATGATGTAAATATTAAAAGCCCTGATCCGGATTATGACTGGTGGATTCAAAACCTACCGGGTCCACAGCGCGAAAATTTGGTCAATATGATCCTCGATGGTGCGCTAGGCGGCAAATTTCAAGCCTATGATTATTTTAACAATCCCATATCGGCATTTGATGTATCAAAAATCCTTTCGGACACTTCCGTGTTGACATTAATGGCCAAAGAACCCCCTTATGAATATTATGATACCACCATTGTATATACCATCCAGCAGGAAGATATTCTGAAAATCAGGTTCCTGGAAACATGGAGTGCCGACCCGGAAAAACTCCTGTTCGAGAAAAAAATACTCGGCATTGCACCCATTGCTAAAAGAATTGATCCGATGGGTATAGAAAGATGGCAACCTTTGTTTTGGATTTACACCGATGAGGAGTTCATCCAAAGCCTAAAAAACTAAGCTTTAATTTTCCAATTGAAATGATCTACCGTTCATTGAAGGACTGCTGACCCCCATGCGGGTAAGCTTATAGGCTTAAGAGTATTCCATTTTGATTTTTTTAGCAAATTATCTATCTTGTTGCTCTAAAACCTGACTTATGAACTGGTCGGTCAGACCTTTTGTACGTATTTTTATTTTTCTGGTAGCCGGTATTTTGTTGGCATATCATTTACCCTTTATCGCGGAAGCAGGTGTTTTCTATGTATCTGTTATGGTTGCCTTGTTGGCAGCTACCGGATTCGTGGTATATAAAATGAATTTTTCATGGAGCCGCAAATGGATGCCAGGCGCCATACTTGGCTTAGCCATAACTATTACCGGTATTTATTTAACCGGCAAAGAGCAAAGCAGAAAGCCTGAAATATCAGTGAATAGCGTTGAAGTATATATGGGCAGGGTGCTCGAAGAGCCAGTAGAAACAGCGCTTACCTTTAGAACGATCATAAAAATTAGTAAAATAGTAAGCCATGATACATTGACCATTGAACCTGTAAAATCAATTGCCTATTTCAGAAAAGACAGTTTGAGCATGCATATTTCGTACGGCGACTGGATCGTGTTTAAAGGAAAACTTAACAAGCCTGTGGGACCTAAAAATCCGGGTGAGTTTGATTATGCGCAATTCCTTGCACGCAACAATGTACATTACGTGGTTTTTGTGTCGGGCGACAATTGGAGTTTGCTCGGCACTTCTGCCAATACGTTGATGTCATTGGCTATAAAAGCCCGCAAATACCTGCTTAATGTACTGCGTGAAAATGGTATGACAGCGGATAATTACGCGGTGGCTGCCGCTATTTTACTTGGCTACGACCAATTGCTTGAGCCAGAGCTTGAGCAAAATTATGTCACGGCAGGAGCCATGCATATTCTTTGTGTATCCGGTTTACATGTGGGCATTATATACTTGGTATTAAATTTCTTACTTGGCTTTCTACGCAGAAACACTTTCCATAAAATCGTAAAAGTTATCTTTCTTTTAAGTATCATATGGTTTTATGCTATGATAACCGGCTTTTCGCCATCGGTGCAGCGGGCGTCTATTATGATCTCATTATTTATTATAGCTACTCTTTCTTCAAAACAGAAAGATGTGTACAATACCCTCGCCGCATCAGCTGTGATATTGTTATTCACAAACCCGTTTTTGATTTTTAACGTGGGTTTTCAACTATCATATACGGCGGTACTGGGCATCCTGTTGTTTTATAATCCTATTGCAGGCTTGTTTTACATTAAAAACCCTTTAGTACGAAAAGTATGGGAAATAGTAGCTGTCTCAACAGCTGCACAACTGGGCACTTTCCCACTGGCTGCTCATTATTTTCACTTTTTCCCTACCTATTTCTGGTTAACCAATATTTTTATTTTCCCACTCTCATTTGCTATTGTGGGCTCAGGTATGTTGCTGATGGCATTATCGTGGTTACCGCTTGTTCCTAACCTGGTCACTATGCTATTATCAGGATTTGTATTTCTGCTTAACCTGATCGTTTCATCCGTTGATTATTTACCCTATAATGGTATTCACGACCTGTATTTCCCATGGATAAAGGTGGTGTTGGTTTATGGGCTGATCCTGTTATTGATTCCGTTGGTGTTTAAACGGCAGTTAAGAATGTTATTTCCAACATTGCTGGTTCTTTTGTTGGTCATTTCATTTCAAACAGCACATAAGTACAGGATACTGAACCAGGATAAAATGGCTGTTTACCATGTGAATCAGCACAGTGCCATCGACTTTATCAATCAGGACAAACATGTATTGTTGGCTGATTCAGTGCTTTTAACGGAGAACTATAAACTTGAATACCATCTTAAGAATTGTCGCATCAGTTGGGGGCTGGATAAAAATTATGCGTCCATTGAGAATGGATATATGAATAATGAGGTTAATATCTTTTATGATGGTCAGTTTGGCGCTTTTGGAGAACATACTTTCATGCGGATCAGTGATAAAATTCCGTATGAGAGCACACAATCTTTATCTGTAGACTTTATTATCATTTCAGGGAAGAGAAAATTAGATATAAAAGCACTGGAAGGCGCAGTATCTTTCGAATACCTCGTTATTGACAGTTCGGTGCCTTATTGGAAACAAAAAAAAGTAAAGGAGCAAGCGGTGGAAATGAATTATAAATGCTTCAATGTGAGTGAAGAAGGCGCATTTGTTCTGGAAAACTTATAAGGAAGGATTTATCGAATAGAACTTTGTAAATTTAACTGCCCTAAGACTTAGGTGTATGATTGAACAAAATGAACCAATAAAATTATTTTGGACCGGAGGCTGGGATTCCACATTTCGATTCATTCAATTGTTACTCTTGCACAAACTGGTAGTTCAGCCATATTATATCATTGATCCGGGAAGAAATTCCACTTTACTTGAAATCAGAGCGATGATAAATATTAAAAAAGCGCTGGTTGCAATAAAGCCTGAAATTAAACATTTGATCCTGCCTACAATTTATAAGGAATTAAATCAAATTGGAAAAAATGAAGACATCGCAAAAAGTTATAAAAGCCTGACTTTAGTGGAAAGTATTGGTATTCAGTATAAGTGGCTGGCTCAGTTTTGTGATGATGAAGGCATTAATGATATTGAGATCAGCAACGAAACGGCCATTTTTGATGAAGATAATCGAACACGAAAACTACTGGGTGATGATTTGGAAAGACTCGAAACGGAACGTGGGGTTTATTATAAACTAAATGAAAGATGCAAGGATAGCGATAAATACAAGTTGTATGGTCACTTTATATTCCCCGTATTTGACTATACCAAGTTTGATATGATCGAGATTTGTAAAAAGCAAGGTACTTTTAATGTGATGGAGATAACGTGGTTTTGCCATTCGCCTGATAGCAATAATAAACCTTGCGGGAAATGTCATCCTTGCAGAACCGTTTATAGGGAGGGATTAAGTTGGCGATTGCCTTTGAGTGCAAAATTGCGTTATTACACGTGGCCCGTGCTTAAAAAAGTAGCGAAGTCGCTGCGACTGATACCGCAAAGTAATATGGATCATTAGTAATTAAACAATAGATGAGAGGTGCTTTTTAAGAAGGGTTTGGCTTAAAATTTCTTTTAGAAAAATAATTTTTTAATTTTATTGCAGTTTTATAAAAAGCCTTTATATTTGCAAACCCTTTTTGGGGAGTTCTTATATAAAGTTGGTCTGGTAGTTCAGTTTGGTTAGAATACGTGCCTGTCACGCACGGGGTCGCGGGTTCGAGTCCCGTCCAGACCGCTTGATAAAAATTAAAACCCTTGTAAATGAATAATTTATGAGGGTTTTTGCTTTTAGAGCTGACAGTAGAGCTGACAGTTTTTTAAATTATTTCTTTTTGTCTTCTTGTATTAAACCGTGTAAATAGTCAAACACAGATGGACAATTGTTAAGGTTATTATTTAAGTGTGATCATAATATGTAAGATACAATCTGTTTTTCCGGTCCAGATTGCTAAATAGATTATAATATTCACACATTTTATTAGTATTGAAACTCGGGATTTAATAATTTCACATTTTTAATATTATAACAAACATATGACCCAATTGAACCCTGAATTTGAAAAGAAGCTAAATAATGAGGCCCAAAAAATAAAGTGGAAAATCACACTTTCGAAGGTTGCAAATGATAAACACATTGCAACAAAAATCAAACAGCTTCAAAGGATTGACAAATGGACAACTGATGAGTTTTATGATATAATATTAGATTTATTTGTTGATTATGAGAAAAATGCTAAAAATTGGACAGTTCCTCTTGAATTAGAACAAAGGATTGAAAAAACTGGTAATAGCATCAAAAAAAGAAAGCGATCAAAATATATTAGTGCGATAGCCGGTTTGGCTCGGGAGCTTACAATATACTTATATGAGTTACAGCCAACAGCGCAGAAGAAATATACCGTTTTAGATGAAGTTGAAAGAATTCTTTGTTTATTTAAGTTTAGATTGGGTAGACTAGGTCATGAAATCTTCGAAGAGTATGACCTCATTTATTTAAAGGATTTAAAAAGCAGTATTAAATTTACTCAAAGAACTAATTCGCCCCCCCACAAAAATGCCACATCCGATAAAGGTATGAATCTAAATCCTGATTCTGACAAGAAATCAGAGTTGAAGAAAAATGGTGACGAGGATACAACTTTCGAATCCTTATTTTATAATAAAGATTTTATCCAAATTCTAAATGAATATTTGGCTTCAGACGAAGGGGGGAGGTTAATAAATACAAAAGGAGAATGGATTTCTGTTAGGTATAAGCTAATGGGGTATGTCGATGCGTTAATCTTTTTATCAATTATCAAACATAATAGCTGGGTTGAGACGGGGACTTTGTTTTCCAGTTATTATAAAAAATCGATAGACCTGTCAGCTTGGAGAAGAAATAAAGATGGACAGAATTATTCTCGTACAGAATGGAAAAAAACATTTATCGATGATTTAAGAGTATTAAAAACAGATTTTGAAAAAAAAATGGATAAAACACCATAAATAATTGTCCTGTTTGTCCTGTTTGTCCTGTAACAGGAGAAACAGGACTTTGTTCCTATTTGTTCTAATGTTCTTTGCCTTTTTAACCAAAATTTAGGCAAAACATGGAACAGATTTTTTTTACAAGCCTGGACAAAGAAAAACTAAAAGAGTTATTCCGGGAATCGGTAGCTGAAACGATACAAGATCAACTAAAAGTTCTCATCAAAAAATCTGATGAGGATGTAGACGACAAACTCCTTTCCCGGAAGGAAGTCGCTAAAATCTACGGAATTTCCTACGTTACACTTCGTGAGTGGGAAAAGCATCACATTATTCCTCAACCCATCCGCAAAGGTTCTCGTGTCTATTGGCGAAAAGGGGATATAATGGAGGATATAAGCAGGAGGGGAGGTGAGCATGCTTAATAAAAAAGCCATTTTATCAAACCCCAATCTGCAGCTACAAACAATCCAAAGCTATTATCCGCAGGCTGATCCTGGTGGAAAGTTTTTCAAAATTAGGGAGGAGAAAACACCGTCAGCAAAGTTGCGTCAGTTTAAAGGGGTGTGGTACGTAAAAGATTTTGGGGAACCGCATAAGCCACAAGATTGTTTTGCCGTCGTCATGAGTAAAGAAGCCTGCAATTTCAACAAGGCCATTGAAATCATCAGCAATAATGATAATCCAGTTGGAAGCTCAAGTGAGCCGGAAAATAAACGTAAGGAATTAAAATCAGGTGCTGTTAAAGAACAAATCAAAGGAATTATCGGTAATAGTATTGATAAAGCCACTGCATACTTGCAATCCCGAAAAATTGATACGGAGAGGCTTCCGGAGGATGTATACTTCTATGATAAGTATAAAAATGCTATTGTCTTTATCGACAGTGAAAAAAACGTTCTGAACCGAAGGCTCATCAACCCGAATGAGGGGGAGTCAAAGGCCCGAATGACTAAATATAGCGACTTTGATCCGATTTATGATGCCTTATATGATTCCGAACACCAAAGAGTATTTATAACCGAAGGGGTGATTGATAGTTTGTCTCTGGCCAGTCATTCTTCCATATCGATTTTTACTACAAGCAACCTGATAAAAAACCCCGACAAGCTAAAAAAGTATATCGAAGGAAAAGAAGTCATACTAGCATTCGATCAAGACGATGCTGGTAATGGATGCAGTCAGTATTATTCAAGTTTCATTTCCGGTTCAAATATTAAAGTGCAAAGCATAAAACGATTACTGCTACCGCAAAGAACGGATATTAATGATCTACTATTTGATGGTAACCTGGAAGGTTTCCTTGTCGATGATAACAACTATAAAGTAATTGTCGATAACTGTTCACTGAACGAAACGGAACAACAAGAAACGAACGAAAAGAATGAAGAGAAACCTCAAGAATTAACTAAAAATCAGGAGATTGAAGAATTTATCATGGATCGGTATGATGTTCGGTTCAATGCCATTAAACAGCAACCCGAATATTGCATAAAGAATGAGGATAAGATCTTCCAGCCAATTGATAAGTACGTTCTCAATTCCCTGCGACGAGAGTTAAATCAACATGGTTTAAACACATCTGTTTTAAACTTGAAAAGTATTCTCGAAAGTGATTTTGCAAAGATGGTACACCCAATCCGGGAATATTTTAACTCCTTGCCTCCCTGGGATGAAGAAGCAGACCATATAAAGGAATTGGCCAATACGGTTATCGTAGGCAATCCGGAAATATGGCAAGAATATTTCCAAAAGTGGTTGGTAGCGGTGGTAGCAAATACACTAAATAATCAAGGATGTCAAAATCACACATGCCTAGTCATTACCGGGAAGCAAGGTGCGTTTAAGACCACATGGCTGGACCACCTTTGTCCAAAGAACCTGTCACAATATTTATTTACCGGAAAAATTGATCCGCAGAATAAAGATAGCCTCACCTACATTGCTGAATGCTTTCTCATAAACATTGATGATCAGCTGCGGCAACTAAATAAGCGGGACGAAAATGAATTGAAAAATTTAATTACAACCCCTTTTGTTAAGTATCGCCGACCATATGATATCTATATCACCGAATACCCACATACGGCCAGTTTTATGGCTTCTGTGAACGGTAATGACTTTCTGACAGACCCGACAGGGTCACGCCGTTTTCTGCCTTTTGAGGCCATAGAAATAGATATAAATGCCGCTAAGGCCATTGATATGGATTTAGTATATGCCCAGGCCATGCATCTCTACAAATCAGATTTCCGATATTGGTTTGATCATAAAGAGATAGAAGAACTTCATACGCATAACCAGGCCTTTCAGGTTGTCAGCATCGAAGAGCAGCTTGTTCTTGAATACTTTGATAAGCCCGATGAAAGGGAGTCAGCCACAGATTACCTACAAAGCGCTGTAATACAATCTTATTTAGAAAATCTTATCCGGTCCCGGCTATCACCAAAAAAACTGGGTGAGGCACTGACCAAACTGGGTTTTGAAAAATGGCAGCGAACTAAAGATGGTAAAACCAAGTGGGTGTGGTCAGTCATTAAAAAGGAAATACCACAAGTCGATCAGGAAAATAATAATAATCCTTTTTAAATAAGTAGTTATGGTGTTAATCGAAATATTCCTGATTGTATTTCAGGTAATTAACCGTTATTGGTTTCGTAATTGCAAAATTGTTAGTAAGGGTGTTAATGTATTAACCCCAAAAATTCTAACAGGATGTAAATATGTTATATACCGGCAGGCGCTCTTCTAAAACCACATTAAACCAGTTAGTTATGGAAAATAAACAGGTTAACAAGATATAGTTTATAAATTTTTAAAATAATTTTTATGAGTAATAATTTAAAACAGAAAGCACTCGAGCTTAAGCAGCAGGGGCTTTCCTACCAGCAAATAGCCGATGAACTCGGTGTAGGTAAAACAACCGTATATAACTGGATCGTATACGCCAATGATAATAACGAAAACGATCCCGTTTCAGATCTCCCAGATGAAAAGGAATCCATATTGGAGCTAAAAAAAGAGATCGCAGAATTGCGGAATAAAATCACACAAGGGATAAATACAAAAAGCGATATGTCCGATGAGGTAGAACTCCGCAAGCTTGAGCTTGAGCATGAATTCCGTATGGAGGAATTGGAAAATAATAGGCGGGAAGAATTACTTAAGCGGGAAATAGCAGAATTAGAACAACAGAACGAACAGGTTCAGAAAGGTTCAGAACGTTCTTTACAATTAGTTGAGGGACTAACTGAACTAAATGAACAGTTTAAAAGTAATCTGTCAGACCTTCATGAACGCTTATCTGGTTTGGAAGAAGAAGTTTCCGTGTTGGAAAATCCGCCTGTTCCGAATTCGGAATTAGAAGTTCACTCTCTTAAAAAATCTTTTGTTAAAAGGCTCTCAATACTATTGATTGATTATTTGGAGTTGGATGGCGAAGATTGCACCCTCGAATTGATAGAGTCGATTAATGAAAAGTTAGTTGAACTCAAATCGGAAGTAGAGGAATGGGCAGAATCAAACGATTTTGACCTTGATGATGAAGATGTCATGGACATACTCGAAAATTTTATCGAAGATGTCAAGGACGCCTTACTCAGTTTAGAGGATATTGATGAAGACGATCGGGTGCTTGAAATAGACGATGATTGGAAGCAGGAGATGGAAGATTGGCTCGAAAGCGTATGATCCTTATTTTTAATATTAATTTAGCAGCAGCCCCGGAAGGGGCTGTTTTTTATTTATGTAAAAACGACAGGCTGGCTAAAGTCACTATATTATGATGAAAATGTACTATGCCATGATGCGGAACCTGTTTTGAAGATCTCTAAGACGTTCTAAAAGTAGTGAAAATGGTAAAGAATCCCCATAGATCATATACTCTTGCATATTCATATAATCAGCTTCAAAAGCCTGTATTAATTTATCGGGCGGAATGAAACTAATTTGACTTGGGCTATGCGAACCGTAATCCACTTTACTTAAATGTGCATATTTTTTCCGGTGTGCAACAATTGAATTATAAAGATCCAAATCTTCAAGAGCACTGGTACCATGTATAGTGTCCATCATTCTTTCAAGGTCATATAAATGCCTGCTTTTCCTTTCTAATAGCATCTTTTTTGCAGGACGTTGAAACTCTTCATGCAACAGAAAGACTTTTTCAAGAAAAGTCCTTTTTGGTAAAACAATGGGAATATTTATGGGTGTATCTGCAAAATTTTGTGCAGCAAATGTTTCTCCCAAAATTGATTGTATGGGCCGTGTCATTGTTGGCTCGATCAGTGATCGGGAACCAATTTCAATCAATACCCTGGGTATCAGATAATCAGATTTTTCTGTTAGTGAATCGTAATAAAGCTGCACTTCAACCGGATCCGTATCTGATGCCTCATACGCCTTGACGGAAAGTTCAAATTTTGAAATTCCCATATCATGCAACCTCTTTTCAAGTTGCCCGGTAAATTCTGTGCTTATAGAATCACATGATGCTTTGCGTAGCCTTCTTATTTCTCCTTTTGTTAATTCACCTGCAAAACCAAGTAATGACCTGTCCATGGCCAGATCAATGTCTTCTGAAAATCTTTCAATCAAATTCCATCCTTTACTAAGTGATGTGCCTCCTTTGAATATAATTTGCTTTGAGAAGGGTAATGTAAATACAGCATTTAATGCTAACGTGACCCACCAATCTTTTTCAATGGCAGCTGGGGGTAAGCCCGTTTGATTACTCATCTGGTTAAATATATCCTGCTTTCTTGGCCCGTTTATTTCGTAAAATGTTTTCATAATTACTTTCTGTTATCATGAGTGTCCTTCATAATCTTTGCTATCCATGCCGGGGCTAATTTGGCATCATGAGTTATATTTTCAGGTTTTTCTTTTTGTAGTAGTTCATGAATCCTTGCTCGTTGTTCTTTTGTTAAATTATCCTTGCCGATCGCACGCAAAGCTTGGATAACCAGGCTACTTATTTCGCCTTTGGCCATCAGGTTTCTGGGCGTTGTTTTTTTAAACTTAATACTTCTTTTTCCAATCTGAACTTTTCTCGGTGCGCCATCTGTTAAATAAATGATGTTCATAGGCACCTGGCTTGAAAGTCCTAATTTATTGAGTGCATGGATACCTGTTGGAACTATACGGGCATGATCACGCCTGGCAATGGCTTTGGCAACCTCTTCAGCGGAAGGGTATAATATGCCAAGTTCTTTATCATGGTTTGGATAAAGATAAATGCCATGTGCAAGACGAACCAGATAGCCTTTTTTATGTAACCTGTGTAATGTTTGTCTTATGGCTTCTGCACTGCCAAGATCATCAAAATCTTCAGGAAAGAATATCATTCCTCTCTCGTAGGCTTTTATTTTATCAAGTATTCCTGTATCTGATCTAACTTTTGCCATTTACTTAGTTTTAGTAGCTGTCTCAGCTCTATTATATGTCACAAATTTAGCATATATTTGTGACAAATACACATCTTGTGATACATTTTACAAACGCCAAACCTTCCCAATCCTATCCTTTATCTTCTGCTCGTAAATGGCAATAAGCTGTTTGTTGACAACAATTAAACTGTCCCCTCCAATTTAATTTCACCATTAAGAATTTTTTGAATTACTTCTTCTGAGGAACGATATTTCCCAATCGGAATATCTTCCAGTTTAAATGTATTAGTATGTTCGTTAATATGGCACATTCTCATATTATTACTTAGCTGAAAAGTCAACATAACATGAAATTAGAAAAATCAATAAAACTAGGATATACAAATTGTGTTTAATTATTTTTTTAAGATAACTTCCTTTATAGATTAAGTATCTCGGATTCATAATTAAAATAGTCGAAAAGAGATTTCCTGGAGAAATTTGTCAGGCGTTTTGTATGCTGAATTGTACATTGTTTATGCGTTATAAATTTTTCAGTTTCCTCAATTAAATGATCTAAAAAGTCTTGTTCTGGCAAAACTTTATTTATTAGCCCCATCTTATAAGCTTCCTCAGCAGTAAAAAACTCTTTCATTTGAAACTCCATAGCCACTGAATGGTGAAGTGCACTAGAAAGAAAAAAAGGTAAACCACCACTTGGATGCAGCCCATATTTATTATGAGCCATGATGTATTTTGTTCCTTTCCGGGCATAAATAAAGTCAGCAATAAGAGCTATTCCAACAAAAGGTGTTACAATAGAACCTTGTGTACCCGAAACAACAATAATGTTAAGGTTTGCCAGGGATTTAATGAAGCGATTCAGAATATGGATCTCACGAAACCTGACATTTTTTTCACAAAAGCTTGGTGTAAATGATTGAACATCTTCCTTTGTTTTGTGCATAATTCGCTTTAAGAATTTATCATATTGCTCCTCATTAACACAATCAGGATCATTATAGAATACGAGTGCTTTGATTTCAGTATCACTCGAAATGTTTTCAAGAAAATCCATTAACTTACCACTTAGATCGATATCAGAAATAAAGTCAAAAACATTTCTTTTAATCCTGACAATCAAAATTGCATCTTTTCTGGATATTTCGAAAAACTCAGTTGAAGTTATTGTTTCCATAATCCGTTGTTTTTAGAAGTATTTACTAAATTATAACATTTTTCAATAAACTGTATCTACATGAAACCTTGTAGCCAATAGATATATCCCGCATAAAAATTGGAGGTATCAAAGTCTTCATTATAATCATTTACTTTTTTATTAATATTATTGATGAGGTCTTCTATACTTTTTATTTGTAATTCGTCTTCTTTTGTTAACTCGATTTTAAATTCATCTTCAACCTTATTAAACATTTCAGCTAAATCAGTAGAGTAAAAATTCAGATCCTCAATAAATTTTAGCTTCCTGGAGAGTTTGTTTTTTTTACATCCTGCAATTCTCGAAATTATTACCAATACCTTATGTATGATCTTCATTATAGAATAATTATACCGTTTTTTCAACATCCCAAACAAATGCACGAACCCCTTGTTGTTCTGCAATTTTGTTTAATTCTTCAATTTTTGTCAATAGTGGTTCTACTTTCTGATCTTCAATTATTGTCATAATGGCTGAATTTAAGGCAGGCCAGGTATGAGTTCCCATGTGAGGCTCTCCATTAAGCGACCCTCTTCCTTTAACATCAGTCCATTGTGTAAAGCCCCTAATTTTCAAACTATCTAATATTTCATTAATCTTTTCTGTCAGCGCTTGATTATATGATATAAATACTGCTTTCATTTATACGAGATTTAATTTGTTATTAGAATTTTCATTTTTTCTTAAGGATGCTTTTCTCCCTTTCTTTGCTCTTGCTGCACCAAATATGCTATATATAACAGGAACAAATATGAGAGTTACCATGGTTGAAAATAATAATCCACCGATTATGGCAACACCCATTGGTCGCCACATATCAGAACCTTCACCCTGGCTTAATGCCAAGGGCAACATGCCAAGCATGGTTGTAAATGTTGTCATTAAAACAGGCCTTAACCTTGATTTACCTGCTAATATTACTGCCTTGGTGAGCCGGGTACCCCTATCTCTCATGAGGTTTGTAAAATCAATCATCACAATTGCATTTTTAACAACAATTCCTACCAGCATGATTCCGCCAATAAGTGAAATTACATTAAGTGTAATGCCAGTTATGTACAAAGCCAGGATAACACCTGTAAATGCAAATGGAAGAGAAAGCATTATAATAAACGGTTCTCTGAAAGATTCAAATTGAGATGCCATAACAATATACACAAGAACAATACTAAGGATTAATAACAATCCTAAATCCGTAAATGATTCTTCCATATCTTTAGCTGAACCCCCTATTTCAGTATCTATGTTTGAAGGTATATCCATATTGGTAAGTTCTTTTCTGATTTTGGATGTTACGGTTCCTAAATCAACATCTTGAATTAATGCCGAAACACTTACCACACGTACCCTGTTTTCTCTTGTAATAGTTGGGGGAGAATAAAATTGCCCTAAAGTAGCGACCTCTTTTAGCTTAATATTAAACCCTCTCGGTGTTTTAATATTTATATTTTCTATATCTTGAACAGAAGTCTTAAACTCATCAGCATATTTAACAATTACATCATATTCATTTCCTTCTTCTCTGAATTTTGTAGCTGTTAATCCATTAATCCTGTTCCTTATGTTTGAAGCAACAGTTGCCGTATTTAGTCCGTAAGCAGCCATTTTATCCCTGTCGAAACTAATTTGTAGTTCCGCTTTTTCCTGGCTTCTGTCCATAGTAACATCCCTTAAACCATCAATTTTTTTCATTCGCTCTGAAAGTTCCTCTGCAACAATACCGGTTTCATTAAAATCGTAGCCAAATATTTTAACTTCTATATTATTTTCACTACCCATTCCCATCATTGATCCTATTTTACTATCACCAACATAGTATGAGGCTATTTCAGGGAATTTGTCGAGGTCTTCTCTAAGCAAATCGCTTATCTCAAACTTGCTTCTTTCCCGCTCTGATTCGAGTGAGAGCCTGAATGTAAAATTGATGATATGTGAAGCGGATTCTTGAAAAACTGTTAATATACTACCACCTTCTCCGGCTCCCATATTCGTAGATATCAATTCTATTTCAGGGTATTTTTCATTAATAATTTGTTCAATTTGTCTGGCAACTTTTTTAGTTTCATCTATTCTTACACCCTGATTAAGTTCAATACTTGCAGATATACGGGCATCATCGGCAGGAGGCATAAATTCTGTACCAACTAACGGAACAAGAGCAAAGCTAGCAACAAACACCAGTACGGATATTGATATTACAATTACTTTATGCCTGAGTGACCACTTTAAAATACTTTCATATAAATTATCAACTTTTCCCCAAAAGGAATTTAACTTCTTAACAAAACCTTTTGGCTCTTTATACTTTCGCGTCTTTAATAGCTTTGAAGAAAGCATTGGTGTTAATGACAGCGCTGCTATAGTTGAAACTGTTACAGTAATTGTTACAATCCATCCAAGCTGGTTGAATAAGATACCTGTCATGCCACCAATTAAGGTCATCGGAAAGAAAACAGCAACTACAGTTAGTGTTGTAGCAACTACAGCAAGTCCTACTTCATTTGTACCATAAATAGAAGCTTCTTTCGGATAACTGCCTTTCTCAACATGTCGTGTAATATTTTCTAATACAACAATGGCATCATCCACTACCATTCCAATAGCAATTGACAGTGCTGATAAGGAAATAATATTTATTGTATTACCTGATATGAATAGATAGATAAATGCGGCGATTAAGGAAACAGGAATTGTTAAAATTATGATGAATGTAGCGCGCCACCTACCGAGAAAGAATAAAACAACCAGTATAACAAAAATACCGGCAAACATTAAAGTAGTTGCCAGGTTATTAATTGATCTTGTGATAAAATCAGAACTGTCGAAGATTGTTTCTACAGTTATATCAGGTGGTAACTCTTTAGTTAACTCATTTAATTTTTTATTTACATCTTCTGCAATACTAACAGTGTTAGCACCCGACTGTTTTTGGACCATAATGCGTACGCCCAGCCTGCCATTGGTTCTTTCATCAACTGTTAATTTTTTAATTGTATCAGTAATTGATGCAACATCGTTAAGAAAAATTACCTTACCATTAAAATTGCCAATTACAATATTTTTTATCTCATCGCTTGTAGTAAATTCACCCTGAACCCTTAATGGGTAATCTGTCATTCCCATTTCAATATTCCCTGATGGAAGGTTGAGATTTTCTGCTCTTATTATACCGCCAAGTTGCTCAACACTAAGATTATATGCTTCAAGTCGTCTGGGGTCAACTTCAATAAGTACTGATCTTATCGGCCCACCCATTATTGAAACCGAACCAACCCCATCAATCCTGTTCAAAGGATTTACTATTTTTTCATCAAGTATTTTTCTTATGGCAGGATAACTTTCATTTGCGGTAGCTGATAACATTAAAATTGGTACCATATTGGAACTAAATTTAAAAACTGCCGGTTTCTCAGCGTCTTCCGGTAAGTATCTTTCAACCATGCTAATTGCGTCTCTGATACTGTTTGCTGCTTCATCCAAATTTGTTCCCCACTCAAACTCAAGCATTATTAATGAAACATTGTCTTTTGAGCGGGATATAACCGTTTTTAAATTGCTTATCGTGTTTAACCTATCTTCTAATCGCTTTGTGATATTTTGTTCAATTTCTGTAGCATTTGCCCCCTGATAAAATGTAAATACACTTACAATTGGTGGTTCAAGCTCGGGGAACAAATCAATCGGAACGTACAACATTGAATAAATTCCCATTACTACAACTCCAACAAAAACCATTAATGTAGTGATCGGTTTTTTGACTGCTGTGCTATATAAACTCATATTTTATTTTATTTTACTATTTCAACAGGGGTTTGATCCATTAACTTAGAATGCCCTTCAATAATAAGTTGTTCATTTTCAGAAAGCCCTGATACGATTTCAAGCTTATCTTCAAACATCTTGCCGAGGTAAACTGTTTTTCTTGTTGCTTTCCCGTCTTTATAGACAAAAACATATCTTTCATTTGTGCCAGTTTGCTTCATTACAGCAGTTGATGGAACAATTAATGCTTCAGCAGTACCAAGTTTTAGTATAACTCTTGCAAACATGCCGGGGCGTAATAATTTATCTGGATTTGGAATTGTATTTTCAACAGTAAATGTTCTGGTCATTTTATCAATTACAGGATATATTTTATAGATTGTACCTATAAATGACTTATCAGGATATATGTCGAGCTTAATGTTACTTTTCATCCCTTTTTTTAGAACAGGAAAATACTTTTCTGATACTCCGAAAAGTACTTTTACTTTATCAATATTCATAATTGTAACAATAGCGCCTTTTCCTCCTGTTTCTGGGTTGGGTGCCATCGAGAATATTTCTCCGTCCTCAATATACTTTCCTGTAATTATACCATTGATAGGGGATTTTACTTCAGTGTTTCTTTCAAGAAATTCCACATTGGTTTTAGCGATTTCATATTGTGCATTCAATTGGTCGTATTTTTGCTGGGCAATAGAACCTGCTGCCAATAAAGTATCCATTCTTTGCCTGTCTTGCTTAAGTGTTTCCAATTGAATTCGTGCCTGCATTAGTTTTGTTCGGTCAAATAAAGCAATAAGCTGGCCTTTCACAACTTTATCACCCACCTCCACATAAAGCTTTTCTAACTGCCCCGGGGTTGCTGCACCGAGATGTGTTACCTCAAAAGCCTCAATTGTACCCGTATATTCCAGCGTATTGTCAATGGTTGTTATCTGAACTTTTTCAACCCTGACAAAATTGATCTTTTGCTCAATATTCGAGTTTTGTTTTTCGTTATCTGAATTACTGCATGATGAAAGTATCAGCATATTCAGAAGGAGTAAACTTATTAAATTGTTACGTGTCATTTTTATCATCTTTTCTTAATATCATTAAATCTATCATGCATATTTATAGGGTATTAAACAACTTCTGCAAGGCTATTTCAGCTTCTAATAACCTCATTAAAGCCGTAATATAATTCGTTTCAGCGCTTAAATAATTGTTGTTTGCTGTTGTAAGATCCAAACTTGAAATAAGTCCCTGGTTATATTTCAGAGATAAACTACCGAACACCCTTTTGGAAACCTCGACATTCTTTTTCTGGCTTTCAAACTGTTCCATGGCTGTTCCTAAATTAAAACGCAATTGTTTTTCCTGAAGAAACAACTGCTCTTCTAACAATTCTTTATTATTCATTATAGTTTCATACCTGATTTTTGCCTGCCCCACTTTTGCTTTACGCATTCCACTACTAAAAATTGGGATACTTGCTTTTACACCGATAATATCTGACGGAGACATGTCAAACGCAGGAACAATCAATTTTTCGGTATGCCTGTAAAATCCTGTGATTGTTGGCAGATAATTCATTTTCTCCAATGTTACCTGTTTTTGTATCATCTCTTCCCGCGTTAGCATTAATTGGTAATCCAGGTTATTTCCTAGGTTAAAAGGAAAGACCATAGTTGTTTCAAAATGTAGGTCTTCTAATATCTCATCCAAACCCTGTGTTAATGTGAATGGTGTATTTGCGCTTAAGCCTAAGTAAAACCGCAGCATATTATATGCTAATTCAACTTGCCTGTCAGCAGATTTTAATGCATTTTCCAACATAATAACTTGTACAGAAAGTTGGTCTGCATCGGTTTGTTCTAACATGCCAACGCTAACTAACCCTTCTGTCTGAATGTAAGTTTCATCCAAGTTCTCAAGCGTACTTTGTATAATTTCTCTTGTTTTTTCAGCAACAAGAATCATATAATACGATTTTGTAACCTCTTCTATTATATCCTGTCTGCTTTTTTCATACTCGGTTACAATCGATGACTTATAAAGTTTTGCTATCTGAAGACCAACTAGGTAATTGCCACTAAAAATTAACTGACCGACAGTAAGTTCCAAATTACTGGTAGGGTCAAAAGGGATAGTTGTAGGAGGAGCATCTTCTGTAAAACTGATTTGTATTTCTGCTCCCAAAAAATTTGAATAGTCAACAGCCGCATTTACTTGGGGTAGTCCAATTGCAACCGATTCTCTAATAAACTGTTTAGACTCTTCGATTTTAAGCTCAGCATTTTTTACTATCAAATTATACTTAATCGCATGATTAATTGCACTATCCAGCGATAAGTTAATTATTTGTTGTGCAATAACTTCTGCATTGAAAAATAAAAGCACAGCAATAACTACAGGTTTAAACAATTTCATTTCAAAATTCATTTATTTTGTTCTCTATTAATTTATGTCCTTTAATTGTAGAAATACCTATTAAACTTATGATCATAGAATTGAGAAATACAGGATCAGTAATATTTCTTTCTGGTAAAAGCGTTCCGCTGATAATGGAATTCATTCTTCGTATGTGTAAACTGAAAATCATTTTCTCATCTAAGTCGTCCCTAAATATTCCCTCTTCTTTGCCTTGCTTCAGCAGGTTTGTTATCATAAAGCCAAGTTCTTTCTCCCTGAACTCTGTAAACAGTTCATAAATATCAGAATGATATTTTTTTATATCGTATAAAAACCTTGGGTTGCACGTATGGAATTGTTCAAGAAGGTGCTTGTAGATTTTCAATATTTTCTCGATGACATTTGTATTGTCCTCAATAATTTTTCTGTTTGCCAATAGGTTCTGCTTAATAAAATCTATTGAAACCACTTTAATAACATCATCCTTATTTTTAAAGAATTGATAAAACGTTTTTTTTGATATTCCGAGATGATGTGAGATATCATCAACCGAAATGCTTCTTATCCCGTACTTAAAAAACAGGTTTAAACAACCGGTAGTAATTTTATCTCTATCAATACTCATAAAACTATTGTGTTTTCTAAAGTTTTCATTTTAACAAAAAAAATCAATTACTGTATTTATCAATCAACAGCAATCCCTTTTCGGTTGCAATCCCCCTGATGAAGTTAATTACAATATTTTCAAATACATTAACTCTTGAAAATTTATTATTTGGGAAAAGCTCCTGGTTGTTTAGCATTTTGAATTGCTCAAGGATCAATTTCGCAACTATTTCCACATTAATCTCACTTCTAAATATATTTTCCTGAATCCCCCTATTAACTATATCAATAGACCTGTTTAAGTTCCTATTGTCATTTTCTTTAATTTTTTGTTCCCATAGGTTGGGGTAATACTTTTCAATATCAAAAAAGAACAACGGGTTAATAGCATTGAGCGTGTCGATGCTGTTTTTAATAAATTTAAAAGTAGCTTCAATTATATTTTCGGAGTTTTCAATTATTTCTTCATTAATGCGCCTTTGTTCATTCATCGCAGTATTAATACAATGTTGCAACAATTCATCCTTATCAGAAAACTGTTCATAAATAGTTCGCTTCGAAACGCCGAGTTGTTCAGCTATCATATCCATAGTAATACTTCGGATACCAAATTTGATAAACATCTGCCGTGATCCTGTGATTATTCTTTCTTTTATATCCATTTACAATAATTATTTTGCAATAATACAAAACTTTTAAAACCATGAAAGTTTTTTTATTTTATTAAGAATGCATTATTTACCCTAACCACAATAAGATTTTAAACCTCTGTTTAACTATAAGTATACTTGGAATCTGTTTTCGGCAAAGCTTAATACGCTGCTAATAAAATCTATATAGATTTTTATAAAATTAAATTTGTATATATGTGGCAACATATAATGTTATTACATATATTTGCAATCTTAATTTATTAACGATAAATAATTAAAACAATGAAAAAAACAACTTTAATTTTATGCGCAGTAATGTTTGCAGCTTTTTCAGCACAAGCTCAAAAAACAAAATGGACTTTTGATAAGACACATTCTAATATTCAATTTGATATTGACCATATGGTGATCTCAGAAGTTACAGGGCAATTTCATGAATATAAAGGAACAGTATTAGCTGATAAAGAGGATTTTTCGGATGCCAAAATTGATTTTTCAATTGATGTAAATAGCATTGATACTGATGATGGCGAAAGAGACGGTCATTTACAATCACCTGATTTTTTCGATGTAGAAAAATACCCAAATATTACTTTTGTGAGCAAGTCAATGAAAAAGAATGGTAAGGGTCAATACAAATTAACCGGGGACTTTACTATGCACGGTGTTACGAAGGAGATAGCACTTGACGTAAAATATGGCGGTACTGTTACAGATCCATACGGAAATGTTAAAGCAGGTTTTAAGATTACCGGAATAATTAACCGTACTGATTTTGGACTGAAATATAATTCTGTTATGGATACCGGTGGATTAATGATTGGCGAGGAAGTTACAATTACATGCAGGGTTGAATTATTAAAAATGAAATAATTCCAACTAATGGAAAGGAAAACGGTTAAGGAATGTAATGGTTTGTTGGTTGGCGATAAAATTAAAGACTTTAAAGCTATTGACCAAAATGGGAATAGTATTCAGTTTTCTGAATTGCTAAAAAGGGGGAAAGTCGTCATCGTGTTCTACAGGGGGCAATGGTGTCCTATTTGCATGCCTCATTTAAGAACTATGCAGAAAGGTTTATTGGAAGTAGAAAACAAAGGGGCAAGTATTTTAATTATCACCCCAGAAAAGCAAGAAAACATTCAAAAAACAATGCTAAAAACGAGCATTACAATACCCATTATATATGATGAAAATTATAAAATAATGGAAGCGTTTGATGTTGCTTTTTTACCTACTAAAGGGCTTAGGGTTATATACAATACTTTGCTGCGGGCTGATCTTAAAAATGCACAATCTGATGATTCCCAAACCTTACCTGTTCCGGCAACATTTATTATTGATACAGATAGTGCGGTTAAATGGAGGCATTTTGATCGGGATTATAAAAAAAGATCAAAAATCAATGATATTCTTGAAAATCTATAAATCATATATACTGACAATGAACAGGAATGCAAATGTTCATGTCAGTATATGTAAAATCAATTGAAATGGAAAAAGGATTGCTTTTAAAAACAGGAAACTCACTTGAACATTGGATCAAAGTGGTGCAGAAATCAGAAATTGAAAAACACAAAGCCATCATTGAGTACTTAAAAAGTGAGCATGGTTTTACACATGGTTACGCCAATTTTGTCGCGCTTAAATCCAGGAAATCAGATGCAGCATCATTCAGCGACAAAGACTTATTGACCAATCAGTATAAAGGAAAAGAACATTTAAAACCAATTTATGAAAAATTGCTTTCAGAAATTGAAGCTTTTGGTGAAGACATTACAATAACTCCAAAAAAAGATAGTGTAAGCTTTATCCGAAAAAAGCAATTCGCTTTGATTAAACCGGCAACTAAATCAAGGGTAGATCTGGGCTTAAAAATAAAAGACAAAGCTACAACCTTCAGGCTTGAAAATTCAGGGCCCTTTGGTGCTATGTGTACGCATCGGGTTAAACTAGCAACATTAGAGGAGGTTAACTCAGAACTTATTGAATGGCTGAAAGAAGCTTATTTTAAGGCTGATTGATAAAAACCCGTGGTTATGTACAATACTAAATTGCATTATAAATGAAAATCAATATCGGACAAAAAGCACCTGACTTTGAACTTTTTGATCAATCGGGGAACAAATTAAAATTGTATAATTTACTTGGAACAAAAAGCATCGTACTATTCTTTTATCCCAAAGACAACAGTCCCGGCTGTACCAGAGAAGCATGCGCATTTAGAGATAGTTATGAAATATTTCAGGAACAAGATACTGTGGTTATTGGAATTAGTTCTGATAGTGAAGATTCGCACAAAAGGTTTGCAGAAAAACAGAATCTACCCTATACCTTATTGAGTGATAAAGAAGGTAAAGTGAGAAAATTATTTTGCGTACCGAAAACGATGGGGTTTTTGCCAGGCAGGGTAACATACATAATTGACAAGCGGGGAATAGTACGACATATATTTAAATCGCAATTGAATTTTAAAGGACATATCGAAGAAGTATTAAATGTTTTAAAATCTATGGACTAATCAATAACAACAAAATTTAAAATCATGAACACAGAATTAATTAAAGGACGAAAAATTACCGGATGGATTCTTGCCGGACTACTTACATCCCTGTTCCTTTTCAGTGTAATGGGGAAATTCTCCATGCCTGAAATGGCAAATAATTTCAATAAATGGGGATTGGGTGACTGGATCACAATAATTGCAATTGGTGAAGCTATATCTGCACTCCTGTTTTTATTTCCCAAAACAAATATTTTCGGGGTACTTCTTTTGAGTGCGCACATGGGTGGCGCGATTGTTATACACATGAGCAACGGCGAACCTTTTATAGTACAAACGGTAATTTTGATTCTTGTTTGGGTAACAGGTTTTGTTCGTAATCCCGAACTGCTGGCTAAGTTTAGGAGCTAGCAACAATTGGAATCCAATATTGACAATAAAAGAACATACAAAACAATCGAACAAATAATTTGGGCTAGAAGATGAATTAATAACAATTTCCCAAATGATAAATACAAGGCAATAATGAACCGATCGTCTTTTATAAAACTATTTGGAATGGGTGCACTGGGAGTAGGAACATTTGGTTTGTTAGGGTTGGCAAAAGCATTGGATGGGACAAAGCAAACAGGGCGAAAACTGCCTGTTTTGTTTAGTTCACATGGAAATCCTATGGATATTCCGGTTCCTCATTATGGAAATCCTTTTAACACATATCTGGGAGATTTAGGAAAGGAACTTAGAAAGAAATATGATGTTAAAGCTATTTTAGTCGTATCGGCTCATTGGTGTACTAGAGGAACTTTTGTACACATTTCTCAATCACCGAAGACGATATATGATTATTACGGCTTTCCTGACAACTATTATACAATTCAATATTCTGCACCAGGTTCTCCTGAATTAGCAAAGCAAATAGCAGGTGCTGTTGGCGAAATACATACAACATCAGATTGGGGCTTTGACCATGGAAATTGGCCAATGTTGATGCACCTCTATCCTAATGCTGATGTTCCTGTCTTTCAACTTAGCATTGATTATTACAAACCGCCACAATATCATTATGATTTAGCAATTCAATTAAAAAAATATAGAGAACATGGCGTGCTGATTATTGGAAGCGGAGCATTGATTCATAATTTAAAATTAGCTATGGCTAAAATGCAAACAGGAGATACTGAAATATATGGCTGGGAAGTAGAATTTGACGATTGGATTCTAAAAAGAATTGAGGACAGGGATATAAAAGCTTTGATTGATTACGAAAAAATTAAATTAGGAAAATTAGCTGCTCCAACACCTGACCATTATGTGCCGCTTATCTATTCAATGGCATTGGCTGATGACAAGGATAAAATCCGTCAAACTTACATAGATATGTTACCAGGCTTTAGCAATAGAAGCTTAATTATTGAACCCCAAAATTAAAGATGAAAATGAAAATAGAAGATGAAATAAAAGGACGGTTCAGAAACGAATACCATAAGGGATTGATTAATCTTACTTATACTGTTAAACAAGTGAGTTACGATTTTCATCAGGCACTCAAAAAGCATGGGTTAACCGAACAACAGTACAATGTACTCAAGGTACTCAGAGGTTTTCGTACAGAAGGCCCTTGCTCAATCGGTTTTCTGAAAGACCGGATGCTGGATAAAAAGTCGGATGTAAGCCGAATTGTGGACAAGTTATTTGCTAAAAAGCTGATCGTACGAAAGGAAAATCTAACAGACCGAAGACAGAAAGATCTTGAAATTACCAATAAAGGGTTAAGTTTATTGACCCAGATGGACAATTGTGAGAAAATCGTGGATACTTTATTAAGTAATCTATCTTTGGATGAGGTAAAACAATTAAACAGGCTTTTAGATAAAATAAGGGGTAATTAAATAAAAAAACTTTTTTAAAGATAACAGGTCTCGGAATTTTAGGAATTCGGAAATGAATGCTTCAATACCTTCGCTAACATGCTTACTATTTTGTTCCAATATTCTTTCATTTCGTCTCTTTGTTTAGTATTCAGTAATTTCTCTTGGTGAAAACTAATTGTCGTTTTTCGTCTGTTTCCAATTATCCGAACTTGAACCGTAGAAATGTTCTTCCAGTTTTTCTTTTTCCAACTCAACCGAATATGTGAAAATGGTTTAAATACCCGGACTAATCCCTCAACACCTTCTTTTATTTTAAAATGTTTATCAATCTCAAGTTCATTTTCAATTTCACCAAGCCAAATTTTTATGCCTTGTTCTGAAAACATAAAATCCCATACGCTTTCCAACGGGATAGGGAATGTTTTCCTCAGCCCAAATTGGAAACCTACGTTTTTTGTTTGTCCAATTATATTGTCATTTTTAAACTTGCTATTCATTCATTCTTATAAAATTATAAACCCCTTTACCTTCTGAAATCAATTCATCGTCATTTTCCTGATAAGCTTTCATCCTGGTCACAAGTATTGTTTTTCCCAACCTTACTATTTCCCCTTCTACAATAATTGTAGATGCTTCCGCCGGTTTAAGATAATCTATTCTTAAATCTATTGTCACCATTTTATCTTTAAGCGATGTAAAATATGTTCCCCCGGCAATCCCGCCCACAGAGTCCATTATGGTAGCTATTATTCCGCCATGCCATCTTCGTCTTCTAAAATCCCCAATCACTTCTTCCCTGAATGGAACCTTTACTTTTGCATATCCTTTCCTAATTTCTAAAAGCTCAACCCCTAAAAATTTATGAATTGGGATAAGTTCTTCAATAGTTGTTTTGATTAACTTTTCTTCCGTTTTCATGTTTTTTTTCACTATTTTATTAAAGATAACTTCTTTATAAATTTTTTCTTCATTCTTTTTTAAGGTTATTAGTAACTTTCTTTTTGAGCTGTCCTTCAGAAATTATTTTACATGTAAATTGCTCCATAACCATTTTGATCGGGAAATCTGACTGATTAATAATATATTGAATACAAATCCCCATTAAGGAAGATGTAAACAATTTAACTTCAATATCCGGGTTTTCATATCCTTTTTCCTTGAAAAATCCAATGAGTATATTTTCGTATTCAATATAAATAGTGCTGCTTGCTAAATATTTTACGGCAGTCTCATACAATATTTGCTGTGATAACAGAAGGTTTAAGAGCTTCCAATGAGTTTGGTCGTTGTCCAAAGACGGTAAAATTACTTTGTTAATAAAGTAAACTAAATTATCATCGCTGAATTCCTTATCCACATTTTGAGGAAGATAATTTAACAGGGATTCAATACTTTCAATTATAATTTCTTCGAATAGTGTTTCTTTACTTGAATAATAATGGTAAAACAATCCTTTTGAGATATTGGCTTTTTTTGAAATGTCAGCAATAGATGTTTGGAAGTATCCATTATCCCCAAAAAGGACTAAAGCAGATTTATGGATCTCCTTTTTATTAATCCTTTTGTTTTTCTCTCTTTTTGTCATAATATTTCTAAAAACTATACTTAACCTTTAAGAACCCCATATCATAGCCTGTGAGGTTGGTAAACAAGTTGTCACCTTTTCCGGTATATACATAGGCACCTAATTGTATTTCGGCATTGTCAATAGGCTTGTATCTGATGGAAGGTGCCCAGATAACAGCATAATTATTGCTGACGTCTTTCCAGTCTGAAACAATAAATCCACCGGTTAAGGGTTCAATCTTCAATTTATCTTCAAAGAAAGCTTTTTCATACCCAAACATAAAATAATCATTCTGGTTGCCTCTGCCACGTTCATGGATAAATCCGTGCAGGTATTGAAAATTAATATACGAACCTTCACGAAAGGTGTAATCCATTCCTAAAACAAATTTGACATACAACTCATTATCTACGATAAGGCTGTCCATATCCGGGAGTGGTTGTCCGCCAATGTCATTGGTCATAACAACTTTACTATCGGGTAAAAACCCCGCTGCCTCGCCCCATACACCTACACTACCTATGCTGCCTGCGAAATCAGCACCGAAAATACTTTGTCTGTAAAAACCTGTAGTTGCTTTAATATCAACTCCTCCTTCAAGATTGACGGGAGTAATACTATTGTGTATAGGTACAGCCAATCCATCAAAGCCATAAACATAGCTAATCGAAAAATCGAAACCACCTATGAAGGCTTTAAAGCGCAAACCTGTTGTAGAGCTTTGTGTCAGGCCGAACACAGGCATAACTAAACTATCCGACATAGAAGCAGCGTAGAAAGGAGGCGGCAACTCTATTGTTGGTGTAAAAGCAACAGCAAAAACACCAATGGGCATAGTAGCCGGTTGAAAGAAAGGTAGATAAACTGCCTGTAGTGAAAAATCACTTGAAAAATAATAATTGAGGTTAATTCCTATCGAACCGTTATGTCGCCCAAAGTCCATCACATCTTCAAGGTCATACGGGTTCAGATTATCCGTAGGATTTAGCTTATCAGCAGTACCCCATGCAATACGTTGCTTACCAATCTTAACATCCAGGTTTTTCATAAACAACCCGTAAAATTCCAAGTAGGCTTCTCTGATATAAAGATTATAAGGATCAACTATGTCCTTGTTATAAAGTTCTGAGGCAGAAGCGATATTTGGTAAACCGATATTCCTTAACCAAACATCAGTATAAAACTTTGCACGACCCTTAAATTTTGCCTCAAGTTGTAAATCCAGCCGATTTTCGTTCCATGCCCATAATCCTTCATCCTGCAACAAAAAACGTTGATCGCTTAGAAAATTACCACTGAATTTCACTTTGTTTTCCTGTGCTTTTACAAAACCTGAGCTAATTATAAACAGGAATATTAATATTTGGGTTATTCTTATTCTCTTCATAACTCTATTTTATTAAGATTAATTTCTTTAACGATTTTCCTGATAATTCATAATTATTTAGAACAGATAAAGCTGCTGTCCTTCTTTTATAAATTCTATTACCTCTTGTTGTTTTGAAACTTTTTCAAATTTTGTAGGATGTATTACACCACCAAGCATTATATATTTCACTTTCTTTCCTTCCGATTTATAAAACATGTTGATAAGTGTTTCAACACCAAATCTTGCGTGTTTCATTCTATCAATAATGGGTAGTATATCTTGTTTTAATACAGAACGCTCGCCTGTAAATGATTTGAACGAATTAACACTGTAGATAATCAATGTTTCTGTTGGTTGGCCAAGAACCATATCTGCTTCATTGTTAATTATCGGCGTCAATAATTTCGCAAGATGTACTTCTTTCAGATTAACCAAATCTGCACCTATAAATGTAATTATATCACCTGTTGCATTTTCCACACCGGTTGCCATGGCAAAACCTTTTCCTTTGTTTTTCGGGAAATGAATTGCCTTTATTTCTATCGTTTGTTTTAAGCTGTCGATGATATTACCGGTCTGATCAACCGAGCCATCGTTGACAACAATCGTTTCATTAATTAAAGGGGATTTACTTACTGAACGGAGTACATTTTCTAATGTCTGTTCCTCATTAAATGCACATATAATTGCACTTACCTTTTTCATTGTCTTTTTCTATTTTCATTAAAGTTTTTTATACATTCGGAAGTAACGACTTTTCCTATCTCTACAACCTCTTTAGCTTTATGGAAATCAAAAGTACCACAGGCATACCTGGAAATATCAATAAGCAAATCAGGCGGGTTCAATTCAAGGGTCAGTTTCGATATTTGCGACAACATCAGGCTTGTTGTGTCAGTCATTAATTGAAAATATCCGATGCTGTCATTTTTATTTGCCGGAATAAGTTGTGCCAGTTTTTCCCTGAAACTTTTTAACCGGCCATTGGTCAACTGGTCGATTTTGCCGGGATTCTTGTCAATTTTCCCAATAGTGTACATAGGAATCTGCGCATTCACATTAACTGCAACAAGTATATCACCTTGCACCCTTTTTACTTGGTTAACCGGAACTGGATTTAAAACACCACCGTCAACAAAATGCAAATCATCTATTTTGGTGGGCGTAAGTACAAATGGGATAGATATAGATGCCCTGATGGCTTCCCATAAATTTCCAGATGAAAACACTTTTTCTTTTTTATTCCTTATATCAGTAGCTACAGCAGTAAAAGGAATGGGTAGGTCTTCAATCTTCTGGTTGGGAATAAATTTCTTAATCTCCTTTAATACTTTGTCAGCTTTAATTATACCATTCGTGCTCAAAGTGAAGTCAACTAAGCTAAAAACATCCATCCTGTCCAAATTACACAACCACTCTTCATATTCGTCCAGTTTGCCCGAAGCATAAACACCGCCAATCAAAGCACCCATTGACGAACCTGAAATGGAAGAAATCTCAAAACCCTGACTAAGAAGTTCTCTGATTACCCCAATGTGTGCACTACCACGAGCCCCACCACTACCAAGTACCAATGCTACTTTCTGTTTCATTTTAACTACTTACTGTTTTAGCTTTCTAACTGTGAATTCATCATCTGAAAGGCCCTGGTCGAATACCACTTCACTAACAATCATTTTAGTAGCATGATTCTTCTTCAAATCTTTCATTAATATTTCTTTCGCGCTCCAATAATTTCCTACTTTTTCGTACTGATAAGTTGCATCTTTCATCTTATTTCCTCCCTTATCAAAATACTCAGCAGTTATCGGATAAAAATCTTGATTATTGATTTTAATCACCTGTTTTGAATAATCAGTTTTCAATCCGGGCTTGGGTACTAACTTTAGCGTAAATGTTTCGTTATCCTGATCAATTAGCTCCGGATCATATTTTGAGCTGAACAGTTTGGCTTCCATATCATCATACGAAAAATCGGTTCCTGCAAATTTCTGGTTCTTTACATGTGAGGCTATTCTTCTTTCTTTACCAAATGCTGGCATATAGATGTACATTACATCTTTTGGTAACGATAAAAAAGCAATGCCTGCCTGTGATGCAGGGCTTGTAAAACGAAATAAACGCATATCATTTCCTTTCTGTATTACATTTGCTTCGCGCTTACTTTCTTCTCCGTTTTTATCAATTAGAATAATAGTGACTTTGTTTTGCTGATCTTTTGCCGAATAAAGGACTTCGTCAAGTTTTTGAAGGATCTCATTGGCATCTTGTGCGTGTACATGATTGATAGTGCCTGTCATTACTATTAATGCACATGCTAAAACTGATAATTTTAAAATTTTCATTTTATTACATTTTTAATTTAATTGAATATTATATATTTTTTAATTTTCGTTTTCTGTTTGCCAGAATTAATATTACAGGCAATAAGGTTAAAGCCCCAAGTCCTGAACCAATCATACTTAGTGCTACCAACAGCCCAAAGTTCTGTAATGGAACCAGTTCGGAAAATAACAGCACAAGAAAACCTGCTGCAACTGAAACCACATTTATAATAATTGCTTTGCCACTTACCATTATTGTTTCTTCAAGTGCCTTTTCAACATCGCCGCCGTTCCCATTAAATGAGTGATTAAAATGTGTGATTACGTGTATTGAATAATCAATACCAATACCCAAGGCTATACTTGCAACTAAAACTGTTGCAATATCAAGCGGGATGCCTGTTAAGCCCATAAACCCGAATAGAATGATGATTGTGGCTATTATTGGTATTGTAGCATAAATTCCTTTTGCAACAGAACGTAACAATAATCCCACAATAATAAGCACCATAACTATGGCTATCAGTAAACTACTAATCTGGCTGTCGATTAAACTGGAATCCAATCTTACATAAACCGCAGGCATACCTGTCACCTCTATTTTACATTCTTCAGTCGAATTTTCTACTACAAATGTTTCCATAGCATTTTCAAAATCTTTCATTAATTTACTGTCGGCAGAAGCAAATTTCGATTGTATAATAGCTTTGTCAAATTTTTTTGTAACCAATTGCTCCATAATATCTTGTCCCTCTAATAAAAACCAGAGGTTCACAATTTTGTCTTTATCATCAGGTATCTTCTTTCCTTCGCCCATTACGTCACTCATTTCTTCAATAAGGTCGGCAACCGATTGTGTTTTGTCTATACCAGGAATAGTTTCCATATAATCCTGAGTCTTTTTTATCGTTTCTAATACTTCAGGACTCTGAATATCTCCTTTAAATACAACATATACAGGTAAAGAACCGCCAAATTTTTCCTGCATTATGTCTTCGGTTACCCGGGTAGGATTACCCTTCTTGAAATAATCTGCCATATTTACACTTCTTTGTATCATAAAGACTCCGCTGATAGTAATGAGAAGGAGTAATGACCATATTATTAAAGCATATTTAGGATGTTTAAACATTATATTTTTCAGGGGCCGTAAAATATTGTTTGAAAGAAAACCTTCACCCTTTGTATCATCGCTTTCTAATCTGTTAACGCTTTTGTACATTGAGAATGCAGAAATTAATGCCGGAACAAAGAAAACTGATAAGAGTAAGGCGAAAAACACACCAAGGGCAGTGAAAATACCAAAGTCTTGTATCATTGTAAGGTAAGCTCCAAAAACAAATGATACAAACCCTATTACAGTTGTAACTGCGGCCAAAATAATAGGAGTTATTATATATGCCAATGCTATTTGTAACGCTTTTTTGCGATCTTTCTCAATGCATTGATTAATCCTGTTTAAAACATGAATCGTATAAGCACTGCCTACAGCCAGTATAATAATCGGAATAATGTTTGAGATCATTGTAATTTCGTATCCAAACCAAGTCATTATTCCCAGCGTCCATATAACAGATATTGCAGCTGTTAGCAATGGCAAAACAACCCCCCGAATTGTACGAAAACTAATAAAGAGGATAATTGCTATCAGTAGAAATACGATTGGGATTAATCTTACAATATCAGACATTATCAGGTCAGAAACATCGTTCATCATCATTGGCAAGCCTCCATAATATAGTTTCTCGGGCAAATTAAGATTTGTGATTTTCTCTTTGATATCATAAGCTAATTGTTGTTTGTCAATATCATCGAGCATTGTAAACATGATTAGGGTTGAAGTCCCGTCTTCTGAAACAATTGAACCTTTGTACATCTCTTTTGAAAAAACCCGATGTTTTAAGCTATCCAATTCCTGTTGCGTATCAGGCATGTCGTATTCATCAACCAGCTTACCTATTTCAATTCCCCATTCACTTCCTTTAATATCAATAACATCAGTAAGACTTGTTATTGTAGAAATGCCTTTTGTATATTTTAATATATCGGTAATTTGTTTTACATGCTCAATTACTTCCTTTGTGAAAATATCATCGGTTTCAAGGACAATCATTCCCAACTCATTCCCGCCAAATTCTTTACCTATATCTTTATATAACAAGGCAGCCGGGTCATCATTGGGTAAAGAACTTATTATATCGGCATTGATTTTTATATCTTTAAGCTGATAACCAAGATATGCGGTTAATACCGTAACAATAATTATTATCGGCCATTTCAATTTTATTATACTTTCAGATAATCTTTTCATACGTTATTTCAAATTTGTTTCTACTACTCTGGATTTTAATCATATAATGTTATTTTCTTATTTAACACCTACAAAAATGAACACAGGCAGTATGCTTATTAATATGACTTTTATGCGTGATTCTGAAAACCTTTCTTTAATTAGATTATAATTTAGCCAGGAATATTGATAAGTAATAAATTTCCCCTTTTCTTTAAGCAAAGTATAAGACCTGGAAATAATCCTTCTTCTTTTTCTTCTATCAAGAAAAGTTAGGGGTATCGTTGAAATGATATAGTCTGTTTGTTCAATTTTATATCTGTTTTTCAAAATCATTTTTGCATTTTCAGCATCTGAATTAATTATGATTAACCGCTTATCATTGATTTTGACTAATTCATGAATAAAATTTTTATTGGTTTCAAATACAAAAAGAGCGGCATCTTCTCTCATTTGGCTAAGGATATGTCTTGTTATTTCTCCTTTACCCGGACCATACTCCACTATCAACTTGGCATTGTCAAAATCTATTTTATTTATCATATTTTTTGCAACACGAATAGATGTAGATGTTATCGCTCCAACATTCTTATCTTTTACTAAACCGTTTACTAATATTTTTTCATCCATTACTTTACTTTCATTATATTTTGATAAATTTTTAGCTAAACCTTTTATCTAAAATGAAATCCTTCGGATATTTTGCATTTACATCTTTGTACAAATTATTTACTTCTCTCATTGTTTCTTTCATATCGCTTGGATCTCTAATTACTCCTTTAATTCCCACTTCTTTATTTTTGTAATCCATATAACCAACAACTATAGGAACATTCGCCTTTGTTGACATATAATAGAAGCCCTTTTTCCAATGAGGAGTTTTAGCCATATGCCCCTCGGGTGATAATACTATATGTAACTCATTGCTATTATTAAATAATTCAATAATATGATTTACAAACTCCTTATTTTTAAATACTGGTATTGAACCAAAAGCCATAAAAAAATATTTTATCGGGAATTTGAAAAATTCCTTTTTTGACAAAAACTTATAATTAATTCCTGTGTACATCAGATATAGCTTACCATATAAGCCATCCAAATAACTTGTATGCGGTGCAAATATGACAATGCTCTTTTTGACATCAGGAAACTCATCCTTTATTTTCCAGCCCAAAACTATTGTAAGGATAAATTCAGAAATAGCTTTCATTTTAAATTATTATTTGAACTATTATCGTTTTATAGTCAGTTAAATGAAAAAAAAATTATTTTGTCAACACATAAAACACATACTCATATTCTCGTGCCAAGAATTTATTGTAAGTTGGTGTACCTTCTGTTCCAGCAAAATTTTTACTTAAATACTGAAGAAACTTTGGCATGAGTTTTTTTATCAATTTATCTCTGCTTGGTGTTGCTAATGTTAAAGCTTTAACAACATTATAAGTGATGTTTTTATCTTTAACTAACTGTAAATTTGAATTTTTCAATTGTGTTTTTAGTTTTTCAAGTTCTGTTTCACTCCCAAAATCAGTAAAAAGAAAAAAACCGCCTGGTTTCAAAACACGATATACCTCATATAAGAACGTATCCATATGAGAATAGCGGTGTGCAGACTCAACACTTATTTCGATATCAAATGACTGATCTTGAAAGCTCAAATCTTGTGCGTTTTCCTGCAAAAAATTGATGCTTTCAATTGAATAATTTTTATTGCAAAATTCAATAGCTTTTTTACTCAAATCAACCCCGGTTGCTGATCTTGGCAATAAATAACGACTTATATATGATAAACCACCTCCGCGTCCACACCCTACTTCTAAAACATCTTTCCCCTTAATATCTGCACCAGATGCAACTAAATTATAAAGCTGTATTGAGTATCTGTCTTTTTCATCATTTTTATCAAGTTTTATTCTATGGTTATCATTCCAATAACCATAGTTCATAAAAGTGACCTCAGCATTTTTATCAATTCTACTTATATACCAGTACCAAGTTCTAAAAAAGGTGTTTTTCAATCTTTTTTTCATTTAATTAAATCTCTTTTTTTTCAACACTGAATATGTATTTATACTATTATTGTTTTTTAGTCAGTTCTGTTTAAAAAAAATTAGTGAGCTAATCCCTTTGTGAGTATTCCCATCAAACTTTCAAAATAAGGGGAATATTTATCATATTTTTCTTGTAAATAAAATGGTATCTCAAGTCCTTTCAATACCATAATAAAAACATCTATTAAAACATCAATGTCTTCAATTTCTGCAAATTCTCCATTATGAACCCCTTCTAATATTATCTTTTTTAATTTCTCTTTTTCCCACTCATCTAACTCATTTCTTAAATCATCAATAAAATGAAAATGTTCGAAGAAGTCTGCTTTTATAGTTTCGTGATAATTAGCTGCACTGTTTAACACCTCCATTCTTTTGAGAAGATATTCCTTTAATTTTTTAGAAGTATTAAGGTTTGGTTTGTCAACAATAACTGACAATTGATTTTTAAGATTTATTATTTCTATTGATACAACCTCTTTAAATAAATCCTCTTTACTGGAAAAATGATAGTATAATGAACCTTTAGCTTTCCTGGCAATCTTTGCAATTTCATCCATTGAAGTTTTATGAAATCCAAACCGGCTAAACAATTTAGTTGCAACAATTACTATTTTATTCCTTGTATCTTCGAAAGCCATTTTATGCTATTTTTGTTTATATGACTAATTACGTTTTAAAGTACAAAGAACTTGAATTTAATTCTAATAACAAAATAAATATCTGAGATATTAGATTTATTTGTCGTTTACTGTCTTTCAGACTGAAAGATAAAAATCAAAAGCAACAAAACATCCTTTCAATTAACGAAAATATGGCGCGAAATAAAAAACTACATACCTGAAATTATGTAAGTTGCCGTTTCTCTACCTCCTTGGACTCGAACCAAGGATCCTCTGATTAACAGCCAAACTAATTACTGGAAGTTTATTAAAGGTTTAATTTTTAATTACCATTTTAGGCTGTACTCTAACAAGTATTGAGACATATCTATCATTCAACTGCATGATAATACAATTAATACTTCATTAGAGCTATGCATGGAGGGTTATAATTGATAACATTTAAAATTGTCAATACTGACAAAATTAAATCGAATATAAACCTTCAAAAATCAATATTTTTTAGTGTCAAACATTTTAGGTCAAAATTTATAGTGTTTTTTCATTTCTAGAAAACAAGATGCTAATAATCAGTGAAATATAAAATATACATGGTCCTGGTGGGCCCACTTAATAATCAGCCACTTACATAGATTTAATTGTAAGTGGTTTTTTTATTTGTATAACATTTAGCATAACAATGTAATATAAAATTGAGTTTCGTCTGAATCTAAAAAAAGACATGATTTGTTAAATGTAAAAAAATGGTTAGCTAAATAAGGATTTTAAAAATAATTGCGATTTAAGGTTCAAATCACGCCGGCTCACCAAACGGGACAATTTTGTTTTAGATACGGTTGTCCTTTTTTTGTGCTTCTAAAAGACTTGCTATTCCTCCTAACCCATTGAATCCCTCACTCATCTGACCGGTTCGAACTTATTTTTTTACAAATATGCAAGCAGGGAAGGGCAATAAAAAAGCGACACTTTTCAAATTATTTTGTAGTTTTCCCTCTCCACCAGGTAGCAAGGGATGAACCGGTAATATTCATCATGGGGCCAAATATTGCAGGGGCCAGGCTTACTGTTGTGACCTTGCCCATTTGCAGGGCTAATCCTGATGCCAACCCCCCATTTTGCATGCCGACCTCCAGGGCAATGGTACGACAATCCTTCTCTTTTAGGCGTAAAAGTTTGGCCGCAAAATAACCAAGTGAATACCCAAACATATTCTGCAAAAGACAGGCAAGAATCAACATAAACCCGACTTCAAGCAGACTGTCACGCCCGGCAGCAGTGATTACTGTAATGATAATGCCTATTCCAAGCATCGAAGTCAACGACAGTATTTTCTCCAGCAAATCTTTTCTTCCATTGGCAAAATATTTGAAAAGATATGCACCCATAATTGGCAGCAATCCAAAGATGACGGTGTCTTTTAAGAAAGCTGTTCCGAATTGTGAGAGTTCAATACCTTCTGTTGCATATCCCAGGAAGTTTTTGAGAAAAATAATAGCCATGTAGGCAGCCATCTGAATGATCATAAGCTTGCGGCTTTTTTGTCCGTTCTGGAAAAGGTTGAAAATTAGGCCGGCACAAATAGGTAAGATCACCATATTAAAAATTCCCTGCATCATATTCCAGAAATCAATCTCAACCATTTCGCCTGCAAAAGTCTGCATCAACAGTGGTGTCATTATCGGAGAAAGTAAGGTGGCAAAAGCTGTCAATGTAACAGATAATGCGAGGTTGGCTTTTGCAAGAAACGACATCACATTGGATGCCATGCCGCTTGGTGATGATCCCACTAAGATCAGGCCGGCTGCAATTTCCGGTGGAAACTGAAAAATGGTGGCAACTGTGATTCCCATGATGGGCATAATGGTGAACTGGCAAATAACACCTGCTATAACTCCTTTAGGCATTTTTATTACCCCTGCAAAATCATTCAGGCTCATTTGCGAACCCATCCCAAACATGATGATTTGAAGCAGGGGGACAATCAGTAGGGTGAATTGAAACTTCCCTACACCTAAAAAATATTCAGGGTAATACATTGAAACAGCTACAGCAGCGAATATCCTGGCAATCGTAACCCGTTGTCATCATTCCGACTGTCACGCACACCCTGGTTTTACTTGTCCGGTAATCAGGCAGCCACCTGGAATGTCCGTTCAGGTTGTTATTGCTAAAATTGATGGTCATTTGCTGGGCACCACTCACCAACGAAGTTACCTGCACCGCAAAATCAGAGTTGTACTTGCCCGGGTAGCGTTTTTCGGCAAAATAGTTTAAAATCTCTGTTATTTTTCGGGCATGATTCTGACTTACGCAGAAAACAAGCGACTTGCCAATCTCATTCGTAATAGGGTCCGTTAAGGCATGATCCATAAAGGCTTGTACTAATGCCAGGTTCGTCTTTCTGGAAAAGAATTTCTTTTCAAAGTCCCTGTGTACAAAAGTTTGGGTTTCTTCTTTGCCTTCTTCGGTGGTTGTTACCACATCGTAACCTTCATCGCTTAATAACTGGGTCGTGATATCGGTTCGTGCATCAATGGCCGTCGGGTTGATCAGAAATCCATCTTTTACACCATCCAGCAATGAATATCGGTAAGTAGGGTTGCCATCTTCACAGCCGAAGGTGATATAGGTGTCCTTGAGCAAACGAATTTCCATTTCTTTCGGGTGGATAAAATCGTCCTGTGCAGCCTCAACACCTTTCAGGTAGTCTTTGGGCGTTGCCGTGAGCCCGAGTTTATATCCGTGGAAATATTCAAATACAGCCCTTGTATTGCCACCAATAGAACGGTGTGCTTCGTCGGAGATGATTAAATCAAAGTCGGTGGGGTTGAAAATATCCAGGTATTTGTCGTTTACCAGTAAACTCTGAACGGTCGAAACAACGATTTCTGCCCTATACCATTCGTTCCGTTTTTCTTTATAAATGACCGTTAGAAAATCGTTTTTCAGGTAATTTTTAAAGTTCTTGTATGCCTGATCTTCCAATTCAATTAGGTCCACCAGGAACAGCACACGCCTGGCGTTCCCCGTTCGTAAGAACAATTTAATAATGGCGGCAGATGTGAGCGTTTTACCTGTTCCGGTCGCCATTTCAAACAGAAAACGATTCTCACCATTGGCAACAGCACCCTGTATCGCCTTTACAGCATCACTCTGATAATACCGTAAAAATCGTAGTCCATTACTTTCAATAAATTGTGGTCTAATGAGTTCATTGATCCAGTCGGGGCTTTTATCGTAATTTGGTTTCTGTGTAAGGGCAATATAATCGTTATTGATTACCTCGTTAATCAGTTTGCTCTTGTCTGGTTTAAATTCTTTGAATGCCTTAAATGAATCCTGTGACGGAAATTTACTGATGATCTGCGGATTTCCTTCTTCAAGGTTCCATAAATAATGAAGATTTCCATTACTCAGTATGATGTATTGAATGCCTTCTGCCACAGCATATTTTCGGGCCTGTTCTTTAGCATTTAAAGGGTGTATACTCTCCCGCTTGGCTTCGATAAGGGCCAACGGAAAGCCATCTTCATCCAGCAGTAAATAATCAATGAATCCTTTTTGTGTTCCTTCAAAGTCATCGCCAAACCCCCTCATATACGCCTCAGTGAGCGTAATGCCTCCTTCAAGCACTACCCTTATCATCATCAAAAAACCGCCATCCTGCTTCTTCCAGTAGCTTATTGATCTTAATCCGGGCCTGGGCTTCTTTTTTCATTGGTTTTAGGAAGGTGCAAGTTAAGGAAAGTTAAAGAAACTAATGCAAATTAAAGGTGGAATTATAATCTGAGAATATGTTTAAATTCTGATAAAACTTAATCGTTTATTAATTGACGCAGATATTTATACTCTTCGTGATCTAAAATATCAATTTGATTTTTTGATGCTAACTGAATTTCTTCCCTGCAACGCATTAGTCTTGTTATCATTGGTTGTATAGTGGAATTACTATGATTCACAAATTCATACACGTCACCTACAGTGGCAGGAATTTTATATCCTTTTGGGCAACTTGATATGAGTACTCCCGCATCCCTTAACTTTGCAATTATTGTTGTCCGAAATGAATGTTTACTTAACATGCTTGTTCTCCGAGAATTTATAAAATCCTGTAATTCATCTGTGAAAATATAATCATTCGGATTAATATTTTGAAAATAGAATAATAAATACCGTAAACAATCACATTGACTTTTAATCACAGGATCAGTTTTACCACTATTTTTAGTTAAAAATTGTTTTGAAAGTGTAACTGACAAATTCGCTATTGTCTGATCAAATTCAACAAAATCAACACCAGGTTCATATGCATATGGAAAATAGTTCTTTGGCCAAAACCTTATGTCAATTATCTTTGGATTTAGAATATTCAGAAATATATGAGCTTTTGGAGATGACTTTTTTAAATCATAGCACCTGCCTAATGTACCAGAGACAATATCTGCTAACTGTATCAATAAATCTGACTTACTATCTGAAAATCTAAAATCACTTTGGCTAAATAGATCAGGTATATGATTTGCTCGAATGTATTTAATAAATGAAGATTGCCAATCTTTATTGTCGTGCTCGTCAGCAACAATCTGTAGATTGGGAAATGCCTTAAACAATTCACGATCAACCAAACCGTTCAAAAACTTATAAAAAGAATCTTTGAATTTCAGGCCTTCTCCTTCATAGACAGTTTTGTCTGCAACCAGAGCGAAAAAATGGAAATCAAGGGCTGATAATTTTTCAAGAACTCTAATTCTTCTATGGTCTTTGCTGCCAATAAGACTTGACTTCATCTCACTTTCTTGAAATTCAACTTTTCGGATGGTTTCAAGCTGCTCTTCAAGTAATAATTGATTATTCTTATCAATTATTACTGCCGTAACAATAAAATGTGTAGAAACATTTTCTTTTGAGAAATCAAAACCGGAATCTCCAAACTCATCAATAAAAGCGATTTGATTTTTCATAATTATTTATACTTTAGCTTTACTTCAAAAGTACAAATATGGGATCAATGATAAGTATTTGTTAAAAACTTTGAGTACTAAGATCTGTCTGTTTTACGAAAGCACTAGAAAATAATTTGTCATTACCAATATTCCTTCATTTTCTGAGCAGCCATCTCCTCATCGATCTTAATATAACGCATAAAGGCTTTTTCGGTGCTGTGGCCACTGATTTTCATAAGCAATACAGTCGGCACACCTTTCAGGTATTGGTTGGTGCAAAATGATCGCCGGCAGGTGTGCGAAGACATAAGCTCGTATTTTTTATAAAAATTGTCGACCTTTTCAATGCCTTTTCTTTTGGTAATAATTATTTCGGAGTCAATGCCAGCCAACCTTCCAATTTTTTTTATCTCCGCATTAAATACATCTCTCCTGGATTTATTGGGAATGTCCCCGTTATACTTCTTTAGTATTTCCTGAGCAATGGGTTGCAGTGGAATCACAACAACCTTGTCCGATTTATGCATTTTAATGCGAATCATGTCATCATGTACCATTTCAGGTTTTAATCGAAATAAATCATTTGACCTAAGTCCTAACTGACAGCCAAGTACCAATAGGTCGCGTTTCTCTTCCAAATCGGGATGAGAGGTTAAATCAGCACTGTATATTTTGTTTATTTCATCTTCAGTAAGATATATGGCGTCTGTATCCTCCGTCATGGTTTTAAAATCTGAAAGATCAAACCGTTCCGCTATTTCATGCCTGAAACAGTGATTTAGGAAGGCTTTCAGGTTTTTAATTTGTTTGCCTACTGTATTTGTGGCTAAGCCTTTTTCACCATCTGGTTTTACAGCATCATACGTTAGGTAGTGCATAAATTGCTGATAAAAGGAGTATTTGAATGATTTGAAAGTAATTCTCGTTCTTTGGTTTTTCTCGAATCCTTTTAGGTGTTTTGAAAGTGACCTATAGTCTTTGATTACGTCAGCAACCACTCTGCCATTAGAAGATTCCAAATATTTTTCAAATTCTTCCCAGAAGTTGGGTGTTTTCTTGGCCGGTTCAGGGGGCAGTAATTGTATTTTGTACTGTTGCTTAAGCTCTCCAACACTTGGTATTACGCCTTGTTTTTTAAAAAAATTATAAGCATTCTCTATGGCTGTTTTGAATTCCTTTAATCTTTCATTAATAAGATCTGCATTATCTGTTTGGCCCCTGGTTGCCCTTGCATGTTGTTCTTTGCTATTCCAATACCTTGGTTGAATTGTTAATTCAGTTGAGATGATAGCTCTTTTTGAATTATATGAGAAATATAAAAGGATAAGTGTTTCATTCTTTGGGTCGTCTAATTTTCTGAGGTAAAAACGAGCTTTCGGCATAATTTTTTAATTTATTTTTATAGCGAAGTGTATCACGACAAATATAATATAAGCTGACAGATAGCTGACAGTTTAACTTAATTTTATCTAATTATATTTTTGCTAATGATAGAGTAAAAATACTATAAAGCCTAATAACAAAGGGATATAGAGATAAATGAAATTAACTTAAGGAAAGATAGAATAAGTAAAATAGAATCCCGTCCAGACCGCAAAAGAAAAAAGAAACCCATTGTTTAACAATTAGTTAGATGATGGGTTTTTTATTTGGTTGTCGCTGAGGTTGTCGACTTGGATTGCTTTGCTTAGTATTTTAAGCTTTAGAATGACCTTGAATCTCATTAAAATTAACAGGACACAAATTGAATTCTTCCATATCTTTTTTTATAGGATATAACACTGTTAAAAGCATATTCCCCCGAACCATTACACATTTAAGCCACTCAACCCCCTTTCCAGTGCATAACACCTTACAACCCTAAAAGCCTCTAATTTCTCGAATGGTTTGGTGATTATGGGTATTTCTGAGGCTTAGTTTAACTCTTTTTGAAAACCAGAAATTCATCCTACAATTAAGGTGTACCATCACAATTGTATTCAAGATTTCCCATATCTATATATACATCATAGTATACATACCTTGGATCATCCCGACCTGCAACATCTTTGGAATAGTAATCTTCAAATTCTGCAGGAAATCCATATCTCATCGGAACAGCACATCCACACTTAATTCCATTGGCGAATACAGTAAATGTCAACTCAAATGTTACATAATCCATATCGTTATCAAAATAAAAGTACTCAGGAGCTATGACAAAATCTTTATAAAACTCATCATTAGTCATCTGCTTTGGGTGTACGAACAACTCATGAGTAACGTATGTTGACTCTGGAGGGTCAACACCGCAATCCCATTTATAAAAGTTAGCTATCAAATACATCGTATCAGCTTCTTTTATATCAATAATACCAGTCCCTCGAAATTTTAACCTTGGAAATACCTTATAACGCACTTCCTCATCCCATTCAGTTAGAACGCACTTATCTACGTCATCCTCCGTCTTCTCACAACCACTCATTGAACTAAATAAAAGGAATATACATACGGCAAAAGACAGTTTGAACATATTTACTAAAAAATACATGATTTTTGGTTTATGCTTTTAGATTATAAGTTAATATAGGGCAGCCAATCGTATTTAGCAAACACAAATGTAAAATAATGGATGCCAAAAGTCAAGAAATTTAAGTTGATATAAATCACAGTAGAATTGCCATTGTCACCTCACCTTCACCATCTTCCCATTGGCAACAGCATCACCTACTTGTAGCCTGTAATAATAAACTCCATCAGCATACCCCTCAGCGTTCCAAATAAGCTGTTGTTTTCCCTGTGGTTGGTTTACTTGTGTTTGATAGACCAACTGCCCAAGATGGTTGTATATACTCAATGTTACTAATTCAGGCTGTTGTAGTTCGTATTTGAGGGTTGTTGAGTTTGTGAAAGGGTTGGGATATATTTTTATTGGTACTATGTAGTTATTGACATACTCATCTAAGGATACCAGATTAAAAGTAAGGTATTTGAGTGTATCATCAACTACAACATTCTCTAGTCTAATTGTATCATATCCTTCTGCAATAACTTCAACAGTGTATACACCATTATTAAGCAATCTGAAAAACCTGCCAAAAATTGAGTCATTTTTCCTTGGTTCAACATATAATTGTGTGCTATCAACCTCCACAACCCTAATTTCAGCAAGTATCGGTTGATATGTGTTTGCATCAAATACATGACCAGTGATGCCAGGTCCAAAAACTCGATCGAGCAAGTATAATCCTCCCTCTACATTTGCAACAGCAATTTGTAATGGTGCAGAATCTGGAGGAAAAAATTCTGGTCCAGTTTCAATGACAAACTCTAAGGATCCATTTTTTGCTCGCATCCAACAATC
>JAZBOW010000230.1:0-10066 GCA_036351335.1 Bacteroidales bacterium
AGCCAACTGGCCGTCGGTACGAAATTATCCCTGGGAGATGTTATTGATCGGACGCGCCATTGAAAATCTGGCATACGTGGCAGGTGTTAACCGCGTGGGTTATGATACACAGGGAATTTTGTATAGCGGCGATTCGATGATCATCGATCCCAAAGGTAAAATAATTGAAAAGGCGGATGAAGGCAAAGAACGTTCCCTTTCGGCGGTGTTACGTTATGGTGAGTTGATGCGCTTCAGGGAAAAATTTAATGTAGGATTGGATTGGGATCGTTTCGAAATTAAAATATAGGAAGACCTGATCTTATGAAAAAACCTCTTTCTTCTTATTATAGTGTAAGCTTTTTATTGCCGTTACTTATAGCCCTTATTTTGCTGTTTTTGTATTCCATGATTGGCAGGATGGCTGATGCTGACGATGCATGGATAGGCGAATATGCTTATTGGTTTGCCCGCGATGGTTATGTGCACTCGGAATTAATGCGTGGAATAACAATGCAGGAAACAAATTTCGTTGTCCACCATAAGTTGTTTAATTTTAATGGGGCTCTTTTTATAAAAACTTTTGGATTTTCTCTGCATAGCCTGAAGGCTGTGAACCTGATGTATTTTATTATTTTCATGGTGCTGTTAGGGTTTTATACCCTCAAATGGAAAAAAATATTTAATAAAAATGACTTTTTATTTGCATTAATTATCCTGTTTGCTTTTCCGTGGATATTTAAATTCGCTTATTTGTATCGCCCCGAACTTATGCTGATGACATTGGGTTTTGTGGGATTTATGTTACTCGAAAAATACCTGGATACGAAAGAAGAAAAATGGGGATCGCTTTTTCTGGCTGGCATATTTTTTGGCTTGTCAGTTGTAGGACACCTAAACGGATTAATATTGGCAATTTCCGGATTCTTACTTCTTCTTGTAAACAGAAAATTTAGTGCTGTTTTTATTTATGGATCGGGTGTTTTAATTGCCGGTTCTATATATTTCTATGATCTTACCGATGCCGCTTCCATCACGCTTTGGAAGCATCAATTTTTCGAATCTCCCTCTCTTGATAGTTTGTACGAAGGACCTGTATGGTTAAAGCCTATCGTCAACCTGTTAAATGAACACATGCGTTATTTTCATAATTTTAAAATCATCGTTTTCAGTGTTTTTTTAATAACCTCAATAATTACCGGATATAAATATTTAGTGAAAGATCACACAAGGTTACTTCAATTTGCCCTGCTTGTAGCCATTACTACGGGTTTTATTGCCATTCATAAATCAAGACAATATTTTTTACTTAATTTTCCCTATATGTTACTACTTATCGTACTTACATTAAAGTCGATTCGAGAAGGGAAAATTACCACATATAAAATAGGAAAGCCTAAGCAAATTGCGGTTGTATTTTTTCTATTGTTCCTTGTTTTTCTTACCACTTCTACTTTTTTTAATGTGAAACTGGCTGTTCAAAAATTTTCAGCATCTGAAAATCGGGAATTGGCTAAAAAATATGCAGGAGGCATGGAAGCGAACATGAAAATTGTCGCTCCGATGACGTTTATTTTTAATGAGATAGAGCATTTTGAACAAATACAGGGAGAGCTTTGCTATACCGAACTACAAAAACTGGATTCCACCATTTACGGAAAAGGCTTTCTAAAATACGCAAACGATTTCGATAGAGACCTGATTATAGTAACACCCCGTTACCAGCAGATGCTTGGAATATCGGCCTACAAGAAAGGAGACGAGTTTGAACATTACTATGTATTGGATAAAACGAAGGATTTAATTGTATTTAAAAGAAAAGCAATCAATTCATACTAGTTTAATATTAGATGAATAGCTTGAAATTTGATCAATGGATTGATGTAAAAATTATACTTTTACGGCCTAATTAATGAATCATGAATATTATCATAGCAGGTGATGGTGAAGCCGGGTTTTACCTTGCGGAAGCCCTTGTCGATTCAAACCATGATATTACTGTAGTTGATCCGCATGATGAACTTTTAAAGATGATTGAAGCGCACACCGACCTGATGACCATCGTTGGTGACTCTAATTCTGTTGGGGTTCTAAAACGGGCTAATGTAAGCCGGGCTGATCTGGTTATTTCAGTGCTGCATGACGAAACTATCAACATTCTTACTGCTATTCTGGCTAAAAAACTAGGTGCTAAAAAGGCGATTGCTCGCGTGGCCACACTTGAAAATGTAAGTGTTGAAAACAGGAAAATTTATGAAGAGCTCGGTATCGACTATCTCATTTCGCCTGAAGATATTGCCGGCCTTGAGGTAATTAAATTGCTAGAACAACCCGAAGCTACCGAGATATTTGATTTTGCAGATGGAAAATTATCGGTATATCTGATAAAAATTGAAGCGGATGCACCTGTCATTGGCAAATCATTAAGAATGATTGCACAAGAAAGAGGATCGCTGGGCTTCAGGGCTGTGGCAATTCACAGGGGAAGCGATACGTTTCTCCCAGAAGCTGACAACTATTTTGAAGCCAACGACCTGGTATATGTGATTACAAAGCGCGAAGCAAAAGACGAACTATTAGCGCTTGGTGGTAAGAAAAAGGTAGAAATCAATAATATCATGATTGTTGGTGGTGGACGGGTTGGAAAGGTAATTGCCAGGCGAGTTGAACATAGTTTGAACGTAAAACTTATTGAAATTGACCGGGCACGCTGCGAAGGATTAAACGATTTGCTGCACGATACACTGATTATTAATGGTGATGCACGGGACATTAACCTGTTGGAAGACGAAGGCATTGAAAACGTGGATGCTTTTATGGCAGTTACAAATAGTTCAGAAACAAATATTCTTACTTGCCTGCATGCCAAAAAATTCGGTGTAAAAAAGACGATTGCACTTGTTGAAAATCTTGATTATATCGAAATCTCACAAAATATAGGCATTGATACAATCATCAATAAAAAGCTGATCGTTGCAAGCCATATTATAAAACACTCCATGGGCGATGAGGTAACCTCTTTAAAATGTTTAAGTGGTATAAACTCTGATATAATGGAGTTGGTGGCCATTGAAGGAGCACCAATAACCAAAAAGCTTATTCGCGATCTAAGGATGCCTGTTGGGGCTTTGATCGGTGGTATTATCCGCGGAAATGAATCATTTATTGCCGTGGGTGATTTACAAATCGAAGCCAAAGACAAGGTGGTTGTATTTGCATTGCCTGGCACCAAGCACAAGGTTGAGAAAATGTTCCATAAAAGCGGTTTCGGATTTTAATCACATCTAAATGCCGACAAAACGTATTATAAACTTCCGAATAATAGTAAGAGTACTCAGCTTTCTTTTATTGGTTGTTTCAACTTTTATGTTAAGTGGAGTTGCTGTTGCATGGTATTTTAACGAATCAATCTGGCCGTTAATAATTTCGTTTCTGATTACCGGAGTAACCGGGGGATTTACATGGTTAATTCTTGGAAAGAGAAGCAAAAAAGGAATTGGAAAAAGAGAAGGGTATCTGATTGTAGCTTTAAGCTGGGTTGTTGTTTCGCTATTTGGGGCGCTACCTTACATATTAAGTAATTCAATCCCCTCTTTTACAAATGCTTTTTTTGAAACCATGAGTGGTTTTACCACTACCGGGGCTTCTATTTTAACAGATATCGAGGCGATACCGAAAAGTATTTTGTATTGGAGAGCTTTAACGCATTGGCTTGGCGGTATGGGAATTATAGTGCTTACAGTGGCTATTTTACCTTTTTTAGGCATTGGCGGTATGCAGTTACTTATTGCTGAAATGCCAGGTATTACACCCGACAAACTGCATCCCAGAATCACAGCTACTGCCAAACGTTTATGGGGCATTTATGTGTTGTTCACCTTACTGGAAACGCTCATTTTATGGATCGGAGAAATGGATTTTTTCGATGCAATATGCCACTCATTTGCCACCATGGCTACAGGAGGGTTTTCTACGAAAAATGATAGCATAACCGGTTTTTCACCATTTACACAATATGTAATAATTGCTTTCATGATTTTAGCAGGTACTAATTTCACCTTGCATTACATGGTCCTTCACACCAAATTTAGAAGGTTATGGTCTAATCAGGAGTTTAAAGTCTACATCGGAATAATCGTAGTAATTACCATCCTAATAACCATTGGCCTGGTATTGTTTCACCTGGACAACTCATTTGAATCATCATTCAGGGATGCATTGTTCACGGTGGTTTCTATACTAACAACAACCGGATTTGTAACGGCAGATTACGCTCTCTGGCCTACTTTTTTATGGATTGTGGTGTTTATGCTGATGTTCATTGGTGGCAGTGCAGGCTCAACCGGTGGCGGAATAAAAATTGCGCGACACTTGTTATTGGTAAAAAATTCGTGGATTGAACTTAAAAGAGCAATTCATCCGCAGGCAGTGATTCCTGTGAAATTTAATGGAAAGTCTGTTTCACAGCAAATCATTTTTAATGTTATGGCCTTCTTCCTGCTATATATGATGATTTTTGCAACAGGCGTTGTTGTAATGGCTTTTATTGGAATGGATTTTGAAACAGCTATTGGGTCAGTAGCAGCCACACTTGGAAATATTGGACCTGGTATTGGTGGCGTTGGGCCTGTTGAAAATTATGCATTTTTTACACCTTTTGCCAAATGGTTTCTATCCTTTTTAATGTTGCTTGGAAGGCTTGAGTTGTTCACAGTATTGATCGTAATTTCACCTGCTTTCTGGAAGAGTTAAAAAAGCTACGTTCTATCGCCGCACCTTCTCTATATATTCTAACGGCTGTTTGTGTATATTAGCAAGTTAAATCTAAGTACTGTTTGTTTTTATGAAACAGCTATCAGTTGTTATAATTACCCTGAACGAGGAAAAGAATATTGCCAGGTGCCTGAAGTCGGTGGAAGAAATCGCTGACGAAATAGTTATTGTCGATTCAAATTCAACGGATAAAACACCTGAAATTTGTAAATCATTTGGAGCCCGATTCATCCAACATCCATTCGAAGGTTATGTAAAACAAAAAAATTTTGCTGTTTCACAAGCAAAATACGATCATGTACTCTCGCTGGATGCAGATGAGGCTTTGTCAGAAAAATTGCTTGCTTCCATTAAGTTGGTAAAAGAAAATTTTGAAGCTGACGGTTATACCATGAATCGTATGACCAACTATGCAGGAAAATGGATCAAACATTCAGGCTGGTACCCAGATATAAAACTCCGTTTATTCGATCGCAGGAAAGGTAAGTGGACAGGTCTGATTATTCACGAAAAATTTGAGCTTTATAAGGGAGGACAAATAAAACATCTGAATGGCGACCTCTTGCATTTTTCATTTTATTCCGTTGATGAACACAGAAGACAATCCGATAAATTTACTTCCCTGGGAGCAAAAGCTGATTATGAGAAAGGAAAAAAGGCTCCGGTTTATAAAATTTGGGGCAGTCCCATTGTAAAATTCTTGAAGGATTACATCTTTAATCTGGGATTTCTAGATGGGAGAGAAGGCTTTGTTATTTGCTGGATTTCGGCAGGTGCGAGTTATACGAAATATCAAAAGCTTAAAAAATTATATAAGGAAAATAAGTAGTGCAGAAAATTATCCTTAGTAGAACAGATAGTATTGGAGATGTGATACTGACATTACCCATGGCAGGTGTTTTAAAAGAAATGCTCCCGGGTTGTCGTATCATTTTTCTGGGGCGCGATTATACGCGCGATATTATATCACTTTCTGTCCATGTGGATGAGTTTATCAGCTGGGATGATATTTCCAAAATTGAGAATAATGCACAGCCTGAGTTTATAAAGAAAACGGAGGCTGATACCATTATCCATGTTTTTCCGAAAAAAGAAATAGCTGCGATTGCAAAAAAAGCCGGTATAAAAAACAGGATTGGCACAAGTGGCAGGCTTTATCATTATTTTACATGCAATAAACGGGTAAACTTTTCGCGGAAGCGTTCTGAATTACACGAAGCCCAGCTAAATCTCAAATTGCTGCGTCCATTGGGTTGGCGCAAAAACTTAAACCTTTCGGAACTTGAATCTTATTATGGGCTGACAAAAAAGCCTGCTCTTGTTAAAGAATTCAGCTCGTTAATAGATCCGTCCAGGGTAAATCTTATTTTGCATCCGAAATCGAGAGGCAGCGCGAGAGAATGGGGGTTGGATAATTTTAGGCAACTTATTGAAATACTCGATCAAACCAAATATAAAATCTTTGTCACCGGCACAGAAGAAGAAGGAAAAGAATTTAGGAAACACATCTCTTTCAACAGCAATTGTCTAGATGTTAGCGGTAGAATGAGCCTTAAACAACTGGTTGCTTTTATTGATCAGGCTGACGGACTCATAGCTGCCAGTACAGGCCCGTTGCACATTGCTGCAGCGCTTGAAAAGGTAGCCATAGGCATTTATCCACCCATAAAACCAATGCATCCCGGCAGGTGGGCGCCTGTTGGTCCAAAAGCTACATTCCTTGTTCTTGATAAAGATTGTTCTGACTGCAGAAAGGAAGGATCATGCCATTGCATGGCTGTAATTAAACCACAAAAAGTTCAACAAATATTGGAGGATCATTTTGGAAAATAGCACGAATAAATACCTGGTTATTGTGAACCTGCACGCAGGCAGTAAAAAAGGCGAGCGTGACTGGCCGGAAATAAAAGGCTTGTTACTAAAAGCAGGCTTTGATATGCATATTGTTTTTTCAGAATATCAGAACCATGCATTGCAACTGATAAAAAACCTGATCGAAGAAGAAGGTTTTAAGAAAATAATTGTTGTTGGAGGTGATGGTACTTTGAACGAAGTGGTGAACAGTGTGTTTAAGCAAAACCGGTTCCGAACTATGGAAGTGCAAATTGGCTTAATAACCGTAGGTACTGGAAACGACTGGGGCCGTATGTATGAAATTCCTGAATCCTACAAGGAACAAGTAAGAATTATAAAGGAAGAAAGGTTCATTTTACAGGATATTGGCGTCGTAAAATACAAGCATGCTACCGAGGATGACAACAGGTATTTTGCCAATATAGCAGGAATGGGCTATGATGCGTTGGTGGCAAAAAAAACCAATGTGATGAAGCAGAAAGGAAAAGGCGGCGCACTTGTTTATATGATCAATCTAGTTTCAGGACTGTTTCAATATAAAAACACCCAACTTGAAATCGAAGCTGATGGCAAACAAGTGTTTTCAGGCAAAGTGTTTACCATGAGTATTGGCATTTGCAAATACAACGGAGCAGGAATGATGCAATTGCCATTTGCCGTACCTGACGATGGCCTGTTTGATGTAACGGTGATTAGGAAAACTACCAAGTTGCGTGTGATTAAAAACATTAAAAATTTGTATGATGGGTCGTTTATTAATATGCGTGAAGTGGAAACATTTACAGGCAAAAAATTTACGATCAGATCGACCCCCTCTGATAAATTGTTCCTAGAAACTGATGGAGAATCTCTGGGGCATTCGCCGCTTGATTTTGAAGTAATACCAAGAGCAGCAAAAATGATCGTTCGGAAACGCTATGCAATTAATAATTAAGACTTCCGGTTGTTCAGCTTTTTCTCGATCTCTTCCAGCATAACTTTCGACATTTTTTTAATATCGAATTCAGAATCCAGTCCCCAGTCTTTTTGTGCGACACTGTCATCAATACTTGCCGGCCAACTATCAGCTATGGCTTGCCTGAAATCAGGCTTATAGGAAATTTTGAAATCGGGTTTGTGTGTCTTAATCTCGTTGGCCAGTTCTTTGGGTGTGAATGAAATACCTGCCATATTGTAACTTGAGCGAACAGACAACTTGGATGGATCCGTTTCCATCAATTTTATAGTGTTCTTGATCGCATCATCCATAAACATCATTGGCAATGCCGTATTTTCCGACAGAAAACTTTCGTAACAGCCTTTTTTAACGGCATCAAAAAATATTTCAACGGCATAATCAGTAGTGCCACCACCCGGTTCAGTTTTGTAACTTATCAGACCCGGATACCTTACGCTTCTGAAATCGACACCATAGCGGTTAAAGAAATATTCGCCCCAGCGTTCTCCTGCTAATTTGGAAATACCATATACAGTATTAGGTTCCATTACCGTTAATTGGGGGGTATTTTGACGGGGTGTAGTGGGTCCGAAAACGGCTATTGAACTCGGCCAGAATAATTTTTTAGCATCTGATTTGCGAGCAGCCATCAGCGTGTTCATCAATGCTTTCATGTTAATATCCCAGGCTTGTAAAGGAATCTTTTCTGCATTGCCTGAAAGTACTGCGGCCAAATTATACACCTGGGTTATATTGTGCCTGACAAGAAAGTGTAACAGGTTCTGGTAGTTCAGCACATCCAGTATTTGAAACGGGCCACTGTTTTTTAACTCTTCAGTAGGATTCTTAATATCTGTAGCAAATACGTTGTTGTTTCCATAAATTTTTCTGAGCTCAAGTACCAATTCTGATCCAATCTGTCCTGAGCTGCCAATAACCAGTATTCTTTCCATATAAGTGGGTTTTTCAAATATGGGGCAAAAGTATTAAATCGTTCCGTATTTATTCCAATTGCTGTTAATAAATTAACATGATGTGCGACATTATTATATTTTTACAGAATAATTGATAAAAACCAGGTGATGATTGAAATTAAAGAAGTTACTTCAGACGCTGATATAATGCAATTCGTTAATTTCCCATTCAGGCTTTATAAAGACAATCCATACTGGGTACCATCTATAAAAACGGATGAAGCCAAACAATTAAAAAGAGACAAAAATCCGGCTTTCGATTTCTGCGATGCCAAATTCTGGATCGCGCTTAAGGATGGCCAGGTGGTAGGAAGAATTGCGGCCATCATCAATTATATGTATCTGGAAAAGATTGGTAAGAAAAAAGGCAGAATCTCTCGCGTGGAATTTATTGACGATATGGAAGTTTCCGGCAAGCTTTTAGAAACAGCTGAAGACTTCCTGAAAGAAAAAGGCATGACAGAAGTGCATGGGCCGCTCGGGTTTACCAATCTCGACAACCAGGGATTGCTCATTGAAGGGTTTGATTACCTGCCATCTATAGCTTCTGTGATGCATTTTCCATATTATCAAAAGCACATCGAAGACCGGGGATACAAAAAGGAAAATGACTGGATAGAGTTCAGGCTGGAAATTGAAGAAGTGCCTGAAAAAGCTTCGCGATTGGTAGATATTATTGTAAAAAGGAACAATCTGGAGATTGTAAGGTTGACCAAAAAGAGTGAAATGCAGGTGTATTTGAAAGAAATATTCGAGTTGCTTAATGTCGCTTTCGAAGAACTACCCTATGTGGCGCCTTTCACAGGTAAAATGATCAATTACTCGGCTAAAAAATACTTGGATGTGTTGCAGCCAAAATATATTTTTGTCATCAGGAAAGAAGGTAAAATCCTGGCTTTTATCGTGGGCTTGCCAAGCCTTTCCAAAGCCATGCAGAAAGCCAATGGTAAATTATTTCCCTTTGGCGTGTTCCACATCATGAAAGCGATGAAACAACCCGAAGTAATGGATCTTTTGCTAACAGGTGTCGATCCGCATTATCAGAAAATGGGTTTGCCGGCTATTCTGATCAGCGAGTTGCAAAAACAAATGATTGCCAATGGTGTTAAGTATGTGGAAACAACGGGCATGTTCGAATCGAATACCAAAGGCATCACCACCTGGAAAAACTATAAATACATCCAGCATAAAAGGCGTCGCTGTTATGTAAAAGAATTATAGATTTTACACACTGCTAATTAGCAACGCCAAAATTAAACTTGATCAAAAAAGGATATTCCTTATCTTCCGGGTTTACTTCCACGGCCTTTCTTAACTCCACCAAAGATTGATTCATATCGCCTTTAAGATAGTAATACAAACTTTCCACAAGAAATTCATTACCATCCATGTAGCGATCCATCATTTGAAGGCTGTCAATATTGTAAAATATATTATGAATATTGCACCTGTTTTCGGCCATATATGTGAGGTTCTTGGTTAGGTTATCTTCACTAAAACAGTTCATTGAGAAAAACTCTGTGTAGGACAGGTCATCCGTGTTGATGCC
>JAZBOW010000231.1:0-6419 GCA_036351335.1 Bacteroidales bacterium
TCAGCAGCAGATGATGTAGATAGCACAACTGCAGCAAATGCATCAGCAGATGTAGCAGCATACTTTGCTACCGCAGGTAATGTTGTTCAGGATCCTGGTATTACAATCGACGAAGGATTTTCATTGTTCAATCCAATCCCGACTAATTCAGTAAGCGGTACTATGTCAAATGCACCTGATGCTTGGTTCCAAACAGTTAATTATAAAGGCGCTTTTGATCCTAATGGTGTCAATTGGGCGGCAGGTTGGAGCCTATTCTCAAAGTATATGGAATAGGAGAAAAATCGTTGAAACATAATTTGGCCCTTTATTTATTATATACAAAGTGGTTTCGGCAAAATTGCCGATTCCACTTTCCTTTTTTAAAAAGAATCAAATGAAAATTAAACTGATCACAATGATAAGGCCTTTAATACTGCTGAGCATTTTATTTTTAATCACCAGCTATACAGCCAATTCACAAGGCATACTCAGGGGAAAAATTATTGATGCTGAAACCGGTGAAGAACTCATAGGTGCTACCATGATGATTAAAGGCACTACCATTGGTGCTGCCACTGATCTTGATGGAAACTATACTATATCTTCTATCGAGCCCGGCACATATACATTTCTCTGCCAATTCATTTCGTATGACACCCAGGTTTTTGACAACGTTGAAATCAATGATGACAAAGTCACGATCATTAATGTGCAGCTTTCCACCGTTAGCGTAGGTCTTGATGAAGTCGAGATTAAAGCTAAAATGGAAAATCGCACCGAGGCAGCACTGCTTACTGTGCAAAAAAAATCCGCCAATGTGATTGATGGAATTTCCGCACAACAGATGTCACGATCAGGCGACAGCGAAGCTGCGGGTGCGTTACGGCGTGTTACGGGTGTGAATGTGGAAGGCGGCAAATATGTGTATGTTCGCGGATTAAGCGACCGTTACAGCAAAACAACATTGAATGGCGCCGATATTCCCGGTCTGGACCCAAATAGGAATACGGTACAAATGGATATTTTTCCAACCAATCTAATTGACAATATAATTGTTTACAAGACATTCAGCCCTGATCAGCCAGGGGATTACACAGGCGGGCTTATAAACATTGTAACAAAAGATTTCCCTGAAGAGTTTACCCTGCAATTTGGTTTGCGTTTAGGATATAATACCCAGGCCAGTTTTAATAATAATTTCATTAGTTACCAGGGAAGCCCCACTGATTTTCTGGGATACGATAATGGCTTCAGAAATATTCCAAAAGCGGCGCAAGAAGGTATTCCCGTATACCCAAGTCAACGTGCCAAATTAACAAACATTTCATCCGATTTTAATAAGATTATGGCACCCGTGAAGATGCCATCTGCCATGAATGAATCTTTTCAATTCTCTGTTGGCAACCAATTAAGCGTCGGAAAAAAAGGTAACAGCATTGGCTACCTGTTTGGCATTTCATATAAATACAATGAAAATTATTACGAAAATGGGATTAAAGGCCTTTGGAAACTAAGCGGAGCGGGTGAACAGAACCTGACAAAAGAACACTATTATAACGATACGCAAGGTGCCAAAGAAGCGCTTTGGGGCGCAGTAGGCAATATCACCTATAAATTTAAAAACACCAATAAAATCAGTTTAAACCTGGTTAAGAACCAAAGCGGTGTATCTTCAGCCCGATATATGTATGGTCAGAAACCTTCAGATAATATCGACGACCTGGTCATTCAAACCAGTAAGCTACAATGGATGCAGCGTTCATTAAACTCAGGACAGTTAAGAGGTGAGCATTATTTAGAAAGTTTATCAAGGTTAAGAATCGAATGGATTGGCTCAATAACAGAATCCCGTCAAGATGAACCTGACATGCGTTTCTTCACCAACAGCTACTACCCTGACCTCGAAGCTCCGAACAACTACCAGATAGAACCTTCCATTTACAATGTGCCTGCAAGATTCTATCGCGATATGAATGAGATGAACTACTTCGGAAAAGCCGATTTCACGCTTGAACTTGGTGATAAAACCCATGCCCCGAAGTTGAAGGTTGGCGGACTGTATTCTTATAAAGACCGTGACTTTAATGAAACACGTATTAATTACAACTTCCAGTTTGCTCCTAACGTTTTTAACGGAAATGTTCCCGAATTTGTGGCTGATTCGATGATTGGTACCAACTATTCAAAATTTAACCCTGCCACGGGTGCAAACTATGGCTTATATGTGCAAGGTGTTCCCGACGACGACTTAAAAAACAGCTATTTTGCTGATCAGACTATTGGCGCAGGATACTTAATGATAGATGCGCTCGCATTTAAAAAACTCAGGGTAATTGCCGGTGCGCGATATGAATATACGCAAATATATTCATCAAGTAAAGACACTTCACTAGCTGTTGGACAATTAAATAACAACGATATATTACCTGCTGTTGCCCTTACTTACCTTGTAAAAGACAATATGAACCTTCGGTTTAATTATAGCCGGACACTGGCACGACCTACGTTCAGAGAACTGGCGCCCTATGCCTCGGAAGACTTCGCAGGAGGTGAAGTTTGGATCGGTAATGCCGATCTGCAGCGTACCTTAATTGACAACCTCGATGTTCGATGGGAATATTATTTCAAACCAGGAGAGATTTTTTCGATAGGTGCCTTTTACAAAAACTTTAAAGATCCGATTGAAGTGGTGGATAATCCATCGGCGCAAAATTCGGAGCTAACATGGCAAAATGTGGATAATGCACAATTATACGGGGCGGAACTGGATTTCAGGAAATCGATGGACTTCATCCCAGCTTTGCGACATTTTAAAGTGGGTTTGAATCTCACTTATATCTATTCACAAGTGAAGATTGACTCCATTGAATACGCAGATCTGATTCAATATGAACCCGGTGCTTCAGATAGTCGCCCGATGTTTGGCCAATCACCTTATATCATCAATGCTTATTTAGTATATAACAATCCTGATTTGGGTTTGGATGTGAACCTGACCTACAATATAAGCGGACCGAAAATTATTGTTAATGTAAAAGGTGGTACGCCTGATATTTATGCACAACCCTACAATTTGTTGAACTTAACTGCCTCTAAGAACATTGGGGAACGGTTTTTGGTTGAATTCAGGTGGAAAAACATCCTGAATGGTGCTTTCAAGGAAACATATACTTATAACGACAAAGAATATATATACAGGGAGTTTAAAACGGGTACGTTATTCGAACTAGGATTCAAATACCAGATCAACTAGCATATTTTATATTTTTATAAAAACAAAGGTCATGACAAACACAAATAGATTATTCCAAATATTATCCATCAGTTTGATACTGGTTTTTTTCGCCATTAATTCTGGTTTTGCCCAGGAACTGGAATACAGAAACGGCCTGTATTACAAAAAGGGCATGTTGTACACAGGTACCCATATTGAATATTACGATAACGGCAATAAGAAGGTGGAGCGTAATATTCTAAACGGGCTGGATGACGGGGTTGGTATCGCTTATTTCGAATCGGGCAACAAGCAGGAACAGCGTGCTTACAAAGAAGGTAAAAAGGACGGGCAATGGATCAACTGGGATGAACAAGGGAATAAAGTGGCTGAAGCCTTTTACAAAAATGATAAAAAGCACGGCGACTGGTACATCTGGAATGCTGAAGGTGTATTGTTATACGAAATGCATTACCACGAAGGCGCCAAAGTAGGCCACTGGAAAATTTATAATGATGCCGGTGAGTTGGTGAGTGAGCGGAAGTTTTGAAGTCGCTGCCCGAATATAAATTCAAATAATGATCGAAATATTGAATAGATTTTTTTTCGCATAGTGAGGTGACTATGCTTTGTGAGTTAAGGGATTCTTAGGTTGATAAAACTAGGAAGTCAATGACCTGGGACGGTTGCTTACTTTGGTTTCCGTCTTTTTATAAATCCATTTTTATTGTTTCTTTTAAATATTTTGTCCAAAAATTCATTACAATTTTTATTTCATCCTCAAAACAAACTCTTGTTCCATCTTCTAATTTAATTACCATCATTGAAATATCAAAGTCCCTATTGAAATCATCATTAAAATCTCCAATATGTAAATTTGTGTCTTTGATTCTAGGATTATGTTTTGTCAATGTATAATGTTTTGTCCCATTCGTTAAGTCATGCATAAATTGTAATGACGGACATAATTTTTTTAAATTTGATTGAAATGAATATAAGTTGTTATAATCGACTTTCAATTTATTATTAAATTCATTATAAATCCAATCTGATAAATGCCAAGCTGTAAATGCAAAATTTAATGCTTTTCGTGAAGAGAGTCGATCATCAGAATATTCCTTATAATCCTCATTCAGTTTATTGTACAAATCTCTTGTATTCTTAATATTAAAGCTGAGGTTATTCACATTTATTAATTTGCTTTTAAGATTTCTACTTACTTCTTATATCAATACCAAATATACTGAATATAATATTTGATCATATTGAATCATCAGGGATACTGATTTTATGAAAAAGTGAATGCATAGAAAAAGCACCCCCATCGGAGGTGCTTCTTTTCTATCTATAACCTTATTTTTTGTGGTAAACTAGTCGGCCAGGAGTTTAATATTCAGTTCCTTGTTTGCTGCCAGTTCATAATTCTCAACAAGACTTTTCTTGTAAGAAATGAAAGAAGCAATTAAGTTGTATGCGCCCGGTTTTACATTTTCAATGGTAAAATGGCCATCAAAATCGGAATAGGCTTTTAAATCAGTTCCTTCAATGATCACTTCAACGCCTGTTAAAGGCTCGCCGGTATTGATGTCGAAAACGTCGCCACTTAAAGAAATAGTTGGTACATTTGCATCTGTATTCTTAGCCTCTCCGGTGTTATCTCCGCTAGCCGAAGCAAATAAAATGAATGTTGCGAAAAGGGCTGATAATAATATTTTTTTCATGTTTTTAGTTTTTCAGTGTGATGCGGCAAATATATCAGGTGTATGTTACCTAAAAATTAAGCCAATGTTATTTCTACGTTAACTAATTGTTAAGTAACTTTGATGTTAAAATGAAAGATACCGGCAAATGGACATTACAAAAGATATACTTATCGAAGAGTTGATCGACCAATACCCGTTTTCCGTGGAATACTTAAGGGAGAAAGATATCCGTTGCATCAGGTGTGGCGAACCCATCTGGGGAACGCTGGAACAGGCCGCGAAAGAAAAAAAATTCAGCGATAAAGACATCCAACATTTCGTGGATGAGATGAACCAACTGAGAATTGAAAAAAAACTGATCTTATGAAGAAAAAAACTCCCTCTTATCTGTATATTGTTTACCTGGCTGTGATTCTGATAGTGGTCATTCTGTTCATGTTGTTCCTGGTAAATACTGACGAGCCCAAAGCTACTACAGATGATATTGAAGGCGACGCTTACACATTGGAACTGTTACAGGAGCGAATGAAAAAGGATACAAACCTTATTGACACTGCCGTTTCGAGATTTAACGAGGAAGAAAGGGTACAATTTGCTGAAAAAGGCCTGCAATATTTCGATCCTGATAAACAATACCGCGTACTTGCTGAATTTGTTACAGATACAAGCACTCCGGTTTTTCAAATGCCTACTACTACCGATCGTAAACCGAATTACAGGACATATGGTTATTTGCATTTTATTTTAAAAGACACCTTATGTAAACTAACGGCCTATCAGAATATGGATTTCAAAAACAGTCCCGGATACGACCAAACCCTTTTCGTACCTTTTATGGACAATACAAATGGCTTATACACCTACGGGGGTGGCAGGTACCTCGATATTAAAATACCGGAATCGGATACAACCATTCTTGATTTTAACAGGGCGTACAATCCTTATTGTGCTTATGCCGCAAGGTGGTCATGCCCGCTGGTACCATTTGAAAATGACTTGTACATCTCAGTGATAGCAGGGGAGAAAAGCTATAAATAAGAAATATTGAAACCTCTTGCATTAATAAAAAAAGCCCCTGATCTTTGTGACCAGAGGCTCTAATTGATTTATGAAAACAGTTATTTTTTGACGGCATCCACGATGGCTTTAAAAGCAACGGGATGATTCATAGCGAGATCTGCCAATACTTTCCTGCTGATCTCAATATCTTTCGCATGAAGCTTACCCATAAAAACTGAGTACGACATACCATGTTCTCTGGCTGCTGCGTTGATCCTTTGGATCCACAGTGCCCTGAAATTACGCTTTTTTGCTCGTCTGTCGCGGTAGGCATATACCATGCCCTTTTCATAAGCGTTTTTTGCAACCGTCCAGACATTCTTCCGGCGACCAAATTGTCCTTGGGTCTCCTTCATGATCTTTTTCTTACGTGCCTTTGAGGCAACTGAATTTACTGATCTTGGCATTTTTTTCCATTTTTCTTCATTATAGCGTTTCTAATTTTATAGAAAACTTAATGA
>JAZBOW010000232.1:0-2137 GCA_036351335.1 Bacteroidales bacterium
AACTCATCTCACTTCCTAAGAAAAGCCAACAGGAAATTGAAAGAACTGGTATTGAATTCGGTCAGTTTATTGGCCAGGCAGTGAATGATTTTCTGCAAAATACTGATTCAAAGCCCGATATAATTGCGTCGCACGGGCACACCGTATTTCATGCACCTGAAAAGGGGTACACATTACAAATGGGTGATGGTAAAACCATTGCTAAACTCACGGGCATTACTACCATTAATGACTTCAGATCAAAAGATATTGAATTGGGAGGACAGGGTGCACCGCTGGTACCAATCGGCGATGCATTGCTTTTTAACGGCTATGATTTCTGCCTGAATATTGGTGGAATTGCTAATATATCATACGACAACAATGGTCGACGACTGGCTTTTGATATTTGCCCGGCCAACCAGTTATTGAACTACCTGAGTTTGCAATTGGGTGCCCCATATGATACTAACGGGGCTTTTGCCCGCCTGGGCAAACTGGACAAAACCTTATTCGATCTGTTAAATACGGATCCATACTACTTAAAGTCCATCCCAAAATCACTCAGTAACCAATATGTGCATGACCTATTTGTGCCAAAAATCGAAACCTGCACTGAATCCATTGAAGATAAACTTTATACAGTTTCGAAACATATTGCTCACCAGGTATGCCAAGCCACAAATCATACGAATGCCGGACAAATCCTGGTAACGGGTGGTGGTGCCCATAATGGTTTTCTTGTAGATGCCATTAAAATGGAAACCAACAAAGAAGTGATTGTGCCTGATCATGAAATTGTTGATTTCAAAGAAGCATTGATCTTTGCTTTTATGGGTATACTGAAATACGTTGGAGAGGTCAACTGCCTTGCATCTGCTACCGGAGCTGCTAAAGACTGTAGTGGTGGCGTGATTCACCATCCATAAAAAACCCTATCCAATAAATGAACAGGGTTTCTTAATAACTTATAGATCTTTATCCCAATAGTTGCATCTGGAAATAATATACCGCTGCACCTGCCAAATAACCTGCAAGTGCCAACAAACTTATCTTTTTCATGTACCATATGAAATCAATTTTTTCCAATCCCATGGCGGCTACACCCGCGGCTGACCCAATAATAAGGATACTTCCACCGGTACCGGCACAATAAGCCAGGAACTGCCAGAATGTGCCATCCACCATGAAATCAGCCATATACCCTACTGTACCTATTTCAGCAACCGGGTACATACCCATGGCTCCTGCAACCAGTGGCACATTATCCACAATGGCAGAAAGCACGCCAATTATTAAATTGATGGCATAAATATTATGAAGGTTTGCATCCAGGTATTTTGCCAACACATCCAAATGTCCCATCGACTGTAATGCAGCGACCGCGGAAAGGATACCCAGAAAGAAGAAAATAGTAGGTACGTCAACTTTTTTTAATATGCCTATCACTGTAAGTTTCCTTTTATCTTCTAATGGTTTGTTCCGGTGTAAGATCTCTGTTGTGAGCCAAATTACCCCCAAACCAAAAAGCATTCCCATATAGGGTGGTAGATGGGTTACGGTTTTGAAAACGGGTACAAATAGCAAAGCTGAAACACCCATGATCAATAACAATTTTCTTTCAAAAGAAGTTGTAAACTCTGCCGTATCACCATTCTCTAAAACAGGTCTTTGAACATTCCCTTTCATCATGAAACTAACAATGATGAGCGGAACGATCATGGTGGCCAAACTTGGAAGGATCACATATAATATGATATTTACCGCAGTAATCTGTCCACCAATCCAAAGCATGATGGTAGTTACATCGCCAATAGGTGACCAGGCACCTCCGGCGTTGGCAGCTAACACCACCATACTGGCAAAAAACCATCTTGTTTTCTTATCGTCAATCAACTTTCTCAGCAATGCCACAAGAACAATCGTTGTTGTTAAATTATCAAGTGTTGCTGACATGAAAAAAGTGAGGATGCTGAGAATCCAGAGCAGTTTCACTTTATTGGTGGTTTTTATTTTATCAGTAATTATCTTAAAACCCTGGTGCTGGTCAACCGTTTCTACTATAGTCATCGCACCTAATAAGAAGAAAAGTATTTCTGCTATTTCAATGAGGTGATGTTCGAGGTCATGGGTTACAAAATGTGAAACACTATGAGAT
>JAZBOW010000233.1:0-19843 GCA_036351335.1 Bacteroidales bacterium
CTCTAACGTACTCACTTGACGCTTCTTTTCCAAAGTGGTAGTCGACATACAGGTTTTCTGAATACGCGGTAAATCCTTCATGTACCCACATGTCGGCAATGTCTTTGTAGGTGATGCTGTTGGCAAACCATTCATGACCGGATTCGTGGATGATAATAAAATCAAATTGATCACCCCAACCCGAATGGCTTATATCCCGTCCGCTAAAACCATTTTTCCATCCATTCCCATAGGTTACAGAACTCTGATGTTCCATCCCCGGGTAGGGCACTTCCACCAATTTATAGCTGTCTTCATAAAAAGGGTAGGTGCCAAACCAGTATTCAAAGGCTTCAAGCATCATAGGTACCTGTTTAAAATGTTCTTTGGCTTTTTTAAGGTTGTAACTTAAAACATAATAGTCACAATCTAACGGGCCTTTTTCCCCATCGTAAACTTCTCCGAAATGAACATAGTCGCCAACATTCATATTAACGCAATAATTGTTGATGGGATTTGACACGATCCAATGGTAGGTTTTTGTCTTGTCTTTTTTATTCTTTTCTGTTTCTATTAATCTTCCATTTCCCACTGCTATGAGGTCTTTTGGAACCGTAAAACTCATCAGCATACTGTCTGGTTCATCATACATATGGTCCTTGCACGGCCACCACAAACTGGCGCCATCTCCCTGGCAGGAAGTAGCAAAAAAAGGCTTTCCATTGTTGTCATAAGTCCATGTTAACACGGCATCCCAGGGTGGGCGTTTGGTTACAAGCGGATTGCCGTGATAGAATAGGGTGATAGAATAAATTTCTCCCAGGATTTGCTTATCCAACAACTCAATGTAGTACACGTTACCAACCCTCCTGAATTTCAGTTTTTTTTCATTCTGAACAACCTGTGAAATAACCATTGGTTCCTGTAAATCAATTTGCATTTGTTGTTGGGATGAAAGCACTTTATAATAGACTGTATTTGACCCACGCAAGGAACTGTCATAAGGATTGGCTTCAATATCAAGGTGGTAATAAGTAAGGTCCCACCATTCACGCTCTGGTGTGATCGAGCCGCGTAATGAGTCCTGGTGTGTGAAAGAAGGTGTTTGGCCTATCAAACTGATGATTGTGAAAGAAAATACAAGAAGAGAAATATTATGTTTCATCATTATCTGTAAAAATTTTCTTCGAAGGTAATGATCATTAAATCATTTAGCATAAAGAGGACACAAAATCTCTTTCTATTTAAATGTTTTTATTAAAAGGAAAATAATGAGTAAGAACACCAATAAGCCTGTTAATACAAACATCCAGTAATTTACAATCCTTGATTCAACATGCATCTGATAGTCGCAGAACATAAAAGCCAAATTGTTAACTTTCCAGCTTACACTATTTCCTTTCAATGCCAGTGAATTTGTTTCGGTAATCAGCCCCGGCATTTCGACGAACTGTTCGTAGTCTTCCAATTCAAATACTTTGTCGAAGAATTGTACCTTTAGATTGAATTCCACGAATAAGCCTGGCGCTTCTGTTTTTAAATTCAGGATATGCTGGTTGCCGGTCCATTCAGACAAGTAATCAATAAATATTTCCGGTGAATCAAACTCCCACTCATTTACTTTTGTCAATATACTATCCTGATATATTCGTACGATTTTTGGATTGACAGAAGGATCTTTTAATTTATTTAGACCACCTTCCAGAATTTGTGTGATTTCTTCAGTTATTGATTTAGCAAGGAATTCCAATGCCTTTTCACCAACTTCATTAGCTATAGTGCTATCCGCTGTTGTTTTTGGCAATTTTTCATTGTTTAACCATTGCAGATCTTCCGGGCTCAGGAATTTATTAAAATCTAATGAAGTGAATGGGTTTGTTGCTTTGATTACTTCATCAAACCTAAGGTATGAGTAGAAAAATCCAAATCTTTTATTCACTTCAATAGTTCTGTCTAACTGACGCATCCACCCGGTATCAGTTCGCATTTCTTTATTTAATAAATCACTATTGGTATACGTTTTTGTGTACGTAACATACAAACTTGAGTCAATTGAATCACGTTTAAGTTCTATGAGCCAACTATCATCAATGGGATAGGGGAGGTCTTTTTTGAATAAGTCGGCAGAATCACCTGTAATAGTTATTATTCGAGTAAACGAACCATCTTCGTTAACTTTGGTTGTTACTGATATTTCGCGACAGGCACTAAACGTAAACAAAACAATTAACAGGGCCAATACGAAGTGTTGTGTTTTCATGACAATTTTATTAATGTGATGATTTATTGAAAGCAGGTTTTATTGAGCCGTCTTTATTCATGTAACGCTGCAAGTCACTAAAAGTAAAATTGGAGTTTTTAATACTTTTTAAACCAAATAGTGCCGACGCTTTTGCCAAACTAAAACCATGATGCTCCGAATTGAAAAAAAAATCTGCATTGGCCAAAGTAACCTTGTTGATAGCGTGTCTTTCCTGTTGATGAGGCGTATGTTGTACTTTGCTTATTCTTAATTCAAGTTGTTGTACTTTGCTTAATACCAAATATTGTTCAGTTCCAAGAGTAAAAAACAGGGCAACAACTGCTGCAGCTAAAATGCGTACCATATTTCTGTAATTGATGCTGATAATAGCAGCTTTCTGAGACTGTTTAGGAATAGAACTCATAATTAGATCAGTTAGTTCCTCTGGCTTATCCAAAACAGGTTCCCATTGCTGAATTTTATGCAACAAGTGGTATGTTTCTGAAGCTTCTGTATAATAGAAGCTACATTCAGCACAATCATTTATATGCTTTTGTTCTTGTAAGCTAAGCTTTACCCCTTTTTCTAAATACAATTCGTCTATTTTGTGTTGAAGTTTTTTACAGTCCATACTTACCTCCTTTCGTAATCCAATATTGCAACTAACTTTTGTTTAATTATTTTACGGGCATGATACAAATTGCTCTTCACCGTTATAGCAGAAATATCTAATATCTCCTGTACCTCTTCCGAATCCTTCCCTTGCAGGTCTCTTAATACAAATACCAACTTTTGTTTTTCAGGTAGCCTGTCAGCCAGATATTTAATCAATTCTCCCAGTTGTTTATTCTCGAAGTCAATGAAAGTATTCGGCTCTGTAAGATTATTTATTGCATCATTTACTATTGAAAAATCAACTTTCGATTTTTTTTTAATAGCCCTATATCTGTCTATGGCAGTATTTGTAACGACTTTGTACATCCACGTGGTGAATTTCTGTTTGTTGTTAAATGAGTGGATGTTCTTCCAAATTTTAATAAAGCTGTCTTGTACAACATCCTTAGCTTCCTCATCATCATACAAAATTCTGAAAGATAATTTGTACGCGAACAACTGATATTGTTCAACAAGGATCTTAAATGCTGAATGATCGCCCAGCTTAACTTGTTTAATTATATCATTTAGTTCAGATCGCATAAGAGATGAACATTCATATAGTACTATTACGTAGCTAACAAGAAGAAGTCAAATCAGAGGGGAAAAATTAATTGACAGATATTTTCCCTGTATAATTGTTTTGATCACTTACGATCGTATATAGATAGATGCCTTTCGGTAAGCTGCTTACATCCCAGCTAATAATTGAATTGCTGTGACCTTCCAATTCCGCTACCAATTGTCCTCTAACGTCATGTATTTGAATGTGAATAGATTGAGGAACTGCAACGCCATCGATTGAGAATGCAACTTGTTGGTTAGCAGGATTAGGATAAACTTTTAATTTAATACAATCTGTTGTTTCAATTATTTGGGTGTTAATACATCCACCCCAATTATCAATCAGTACCTGCAGGGAATCAATGGGGTCAACGCCATCAGCAGCACTTGGAATATTGAAATCAAGATAGAGGTTGTTTACCGGGTCGTTGGCTTGGGCTACCCTGAGAAATGCACCGATGGATGAAATGCCATCCGCCATGCAGCGGGTGTCGGCTCCCGGTACTTTGGCGCCTTGTAAGGCTTCCATCAGGCGGCAAGCCAATTCACCTTCAGCACGCAAAAAACGGGCTTCCATTGAATCCAGAATCTGTTGCCCCAATAAAATATTTCCCTGGATGGCATAATTTGGGCCCGTGATATGGTTTTTGTAATTGTCGCAATTTGAGCCGGTATAAGCTGCCGATCTTGATGTTTCATCCCTGAAATCAACGATACCGTATTGCCTGATGGTGGGGTTGTTTTGCGCATCGTTTTCTACCAATGAATCGATAATTTGTTGCGGCGAAAGCCCCATGTTCATCAAACTTCGGGCATATGCCTGGTTGGCTTGTAAATAATAAGCCTGTGAATGGATCACGCCTACGCCGGGGTGCACATCGCTCAAAATCCTGATACCTTGACTAATGTAGACGCATGATGCGCCTGCACTGCCCACCTCACCGGTAATGGTGTCGATGGCGCAAATTGAGAATGTGTCCTGTGATTTTATTTGCCAGAAGCAAATTAGAATGATAGATAATAGTATGGTTTTTTTCATATCTGATTTTTTTATTCGCAAATGGCTGAGAATTCTATTTCTATTAAAGTGTCCGCAGTTACAAGTTTTGAAACTTCTACCATCGTGGATGCGGGCCTTATGTCTTTAAAGAACTCGCCATGGGCCCGGCCAATTTCTTCCCATTGGGAAATATCAGTTACATACATTCGGGTTCTGATTACATTTTCCAGTGAACAACCCAGTTGTTTTAATGCCTTTTCAGCCTTTTGGATGATAAATTTGGTTTGCATGTAAGGATCATCCTTACCCACAAGTTTGCCTTCCTCATCATAGGCAATGGTGCCAGCTACTTCAACAATATGGCCCATTTTAACAGCACGGGAATAGCCTACTATATCTTCCCATTTTACGCCTGACGAAACTCTCTTGATTTCCATTGGTTTTTTATAAGATTTTGCGTGAATAAAAGTAATGATAATTCCCCTTAAAATAAGAAAAGCGAACACTTCTCAGTATTCGCTTTTTAAATATTTGTTTGAATGCTTATTTTGCCGCGTAAAAACAGCGTTTAGGTGAATCGATCAGACCTTCCGTTTTGAGGGTTTTGATGGCTTTATCAACTTCCTTTTTGTCGAGTCCGCTTATTTCAGCAATTTCACCACCCTTTAAAGGCTGATCAGATTTCTTTAAGGTAGCAAGTACTTTGTCTTTAGCTTCCATTTAATTGAAATTAAAATTAGTCCAATTCATGCACCACCAAACCTGATCTTAATTTAGGTTCGAACCAGGTAGTTTTCGGTGGCATGATCATGTCGTTATCAGCAATGTCAATCAACTGCTGCATGCTCACGGGGTACAGGGCAAATGCTACTTTCATTTCTCCACTATCCACACGTTTCTTTAGCTCACCCAATCCGCGGATACCACCCACGAAATCAATACGTTTTGAACGCCTTAAATCCTGGATATCCAACAAAGGATCCAGCACCTGATCGGTAAGAATGGTAACATCCAGCACACCTATGGGATCATTGTCGTTGTAAGTGTCATTTTTTGCTGTTAAAGAATACCATTTACCTTCGAGGTACATCGAAAAGTTATGCAAAGCATCAGGTTTATAAATGTCAGTACCTTTTTCAACTACTTCAAATCCTTTTTTCAGCTTTTCGATAAATTCTCCGGCGGTATAACCATTCAGGTCTTTCACCACCCGGTTGTAATCGATGATGGTCAATTGGTTGTCAGGAAAGTGAACTGCAAGGAAATAATTGTATTCTTCATTTCCTGTATGATTTGGGTTGTTCTGTGCTTTTTCATTTCCTACCAGAGCCGCAGCAGCGGTCCGGTGATGCCCATCGGCAACGTAAGTGGCAGGTAGTTCATCAAATAATTCGATAATCCTATTGATCTTTTTTTTATCGCGCAACACCCAAAAATGATGCCCCACGCCGTCATCGGCTGTAAAGTTATAATCGGCTTCGTTCGCATTGACATAAGACGCTACGATATTGTCGATCTCTTTAACTGCCGGGTAACTAAAAAATACCGGTTCCATATTCGCATTGGTAACACGTACATGTTTCATCCGGTCTTCTTCTTTATCGGGTCTAGTAAGTTCGTGTTTCTTGATCATATTGTTCATATAATCGTCAACACTGGCACAACCCACAATACCATACTGGGTTTTACCGAACATGGTTTGGGCATATATATAAAGGTATTCTTCTTCGTCAGCAATCAGCCAGCCGGATTTTTTAAATTTTTTAAAATTCTCACTGGCTTTATTGTACACTTCCTGACTGTAATGGTCAATACTTTCTTCCAGGTCAATTTCAGGTTTGATGATGTGTAGCAGTGAATATTTATTGCCTGAAGCTTCTTCTCGAGCTTCTTCAGAATTCAATACGTCATAGGGTCTTGAGGCCAACTCCTTTACTATTTCTGAGGGAGGACGTAAGCCTTTAAATGCTTTTAATGTTGCCATATTTAAATCTGTTTAAATATCATCGTCATAGTGGTTTCCAGTATCTTGTTCTTCATGATGATCATCATGCTGGTTGCCATGCGAGTTGCCGTTATTGCTGTATCCATGTGATCGTTGCAATGAGGAGATCAAAGCGCCGATCATTTTTGTCATTTCCATCAAAATGCCTCTCGACTCTTCTTCATAAGTGTCAGAAAGTAAACCGGCATTATGAGAAATAGTGGTGTATACCATACATTCCCGGATAGCGCTTTTTGCCATTTTCAGGTAATATACAAACTGGCTTTTATTTCTTGACGAGCCTTCGGCTATGTTCAACGCGATGTTTCTTGCCGACATATTAAAACGGGCTGCCAGGTTTGAGTTATTATTTTCAGGAAATAGAATGGTCGCATCCTGAAGCCAGTTGATGTAAGTAAGAGATTTGTGATAGATTCTCAAGTCTTCAAATCTAAAAAATGTCCCTGTCTGTTCTTTCTTTTCGCTTTCGTTGTTCATGATCTTCACAAAATTTTAATGTAGTAAGTGGTTTTGTCTATTTTAAAATAATACCGGTAAAATACACAAGTGGAACGTATCGTAAAACGCGGCCTAATTGACTTTAAAAGTCGTATCGCCGTCATTTATAAATGCTATAATTTGTTTGGCTGCTGCTATACCTGCATTAATATTCGCTTCGGCCGTTTGAGCGCCCATTTTTTTAGGTGTGAAAAAACACCTGGTATTAAATTTTTCGGTTAATACGTCTTTATTTCCGGGGGCAATATCTGACAGGTATTTAAAACTTTCATTTTCTTCAAATATCCTGATCAACTCATCTTCATTGATTACCTCTTTTCGGGCTGTATTTACCAATGTGGCTCCCTTTTTCATTTTTGAAAGAAGCGCGTAATTGATCGATTGCTTAGTTTGCTCATTGGCTGGAATATGTAAGCTTATATAATCACAATTTGCGTATAGATCTTCCGCACTGTCTTTTACTTTTACGCCATCTGATTCAATGTCTTCTTTCCGAACGAAAGGGTCGTAAGCATACACTTCCATCCCAAAGCCTTTGGCAATGTTGGCCACGTATTTTCCAACATTTCCATAGGCGTGGATACCCAGTTTTTTTCCTTTCAATTCCGTTCCTGAAGAGCCGTTGAAGTGGTTACGGGCCTGGTAAATCATCATGCCAATTGCCAGTTCAGCGACAGCATTTGAATTTTGTCCGGGAGTGTTCATAACCACCACATCATTAGCGGTAGCTGCTTTTAAATCCACATTGTCATAACCTGCGCCTGCGCGAACAACAATTTTTAATTGGGGTGCAGCAGCAATTACTTCAGGTGTTACCTTGTCACTTCTGATGATTAATGCATCAGCATCTCTTACTGCGCCAATGAATTCGTCCTGGCCATTATATTTTTCGAAAAATGAAAATTCAAAACATGCTGTGTCAAGTACAGCTTTAATTTCCTTCACTGCCTCTGGCGCAAATGGTTTTTCTGTTGCTATAAGTACTTTTGTCATTGGAGATAATATTAAGTTTGAATAGTTGAAACGAAGTATTCTTCTATTTATTTTTTTTCTCGAACTCCTGCATGCAATCAATCAATACAGCTACACTTTCAACCGGTAGAGCATTGTAAGTTGATGCCCTGAAACCGCCAACAGAGCGATGACCTTTGATACCAATCATGCCCTTTTCCGTGGCAAAATCGAAGAAGGGTTTTTCAAGGTTTTCATAACCTTCATTCATTACAAAACAGATATTCATTAAGGATCTGTCTTTTTCTTCCAGCACGGTGGCCCTGAATAAAGAATTTCTGTCGATCTCATCGTAAAGCATATTTGCTTTCTTGATATTTACTTTCTGCATTTCTTTAACACCGCCATTTTTCTTGAGCCATTTCAGTGTTTGCAAAGCTGCAAAAACAGGAACGACAGGAGGTGTGTTGAACATGCTTTCTTTATCGATATGTGTTTGATAATTCAACATGGTCGGAATGTCTTTGCCTGTTTTACCTAAAATGTCATTTTTAATAATTACAAAAGTAACTCCAGCCGGAGCAAGATTTTTCTGGGCACCGCCATAAATGATTGCGTATTTCGAAACGTCAATCGGACGACTGAAAATATCTGACGACATATCTGCAACCAAAGGTACTGGTGAGTTTATGTCTTCCTTAATTTCTGTGCCATAAATAGTATTGTTTGTGGTGATGTGAAAATAATCTGCGTCTTCTGGTATTGTATAGTTTTTAGGAATGTAGTTAAACAGTTTGTCTTCCGATGACGCCACAACATCTACTTCACCAAATAATTTAGCCTCTTTAATTGCCTTTTTTGACCAGGCACCTGTATTTAAATAGGCTGCTTTCTTTTTGAACAAGTTGAATGGTACCATTGCAAATTGTGTGCTGGCTCCTCCACCTATAAATATAACCGAGTATCCTTCAGGAATGTGAAGCAATTCTTTAAATAATTGCTGAGCTTCATCCATTACGGCAACAAACTCTTTGCTTCTATGCGAAATTTCCATTAAGGACAAATCCATATTGGCGAAATTTTTAATAGCGGCTGCAGTTTGTTCGATCGTGTATTCAGGAAGAATCGACGGTCCGGCATAGAAATTATGTTTTTTCATGGTTGAAATATTAAATGTTAATTTAATGAATGGCAAAGATAAGATTAAAAGGTGTTTTAAAAGCCTTATATGAATTTAGAATTGTTCTAATTTTGCAGGCAAACTTTAAGGATGATTTCAATTGAAAAGAGGGTGTTCGTATTTGTTGAACTTGGCAGAATATTGCTTGATTTAGGTAAAGGAATTAAAACATGTTATCAGAGAAATAAAGCGATACAAAAAAGCTATCTGCGAATGGACGATCTGGTAAAAAATCTTGCGCATTATAATGCATGGTTTGATGAAGCGAATGTAAGAAGAATGATGTTTTCGCTGGGCGAAAGCCTGAGAGAAGAAAAACTGGAAAAATGGTTGGGCATGTACAAACCGACGATAGATGAAAAAAAAGCATCAAAAACTGTTGCCGTCATTATGGCTGGCAACATCCCGGCTGTCGGATTTCACGATCTTTTATCGGTACTCATTACGGGCAATAAACTGCTGGTAAAGCTTTCAACGGATGATAACAAATTAATAGTTGCAATGACTGAGCTTTTAATACAAATTGAACCTGATTTTGATGAATATATTCAATACACCACCGAACCACTGAAATCGTTTGACGCGATCGTTGCTACTGGTAGTAACAATACATCGCGCTATTTTGATTATTATTTTTCGCAATATCCGCATATTATACGTAAAAACCGGAATGGAATTGCTGTGATTAAAGGATGTGAATCAGAAGCGGCGTTGGAACTTTTGGCTTCCGATATAATGGATTATTACGGGTTGGGTTGCCGAAATGTATCAAAAATATTTGTGCCGGAGAATTATGATTTTATGAACTTGTTGGACGTGATTGCAAAACGGAAAGAGGTAGCTGAAAACCACAAGTATTTCAATAATTATGAATATAATAAAGCAATTTTTCTGGTAAATGGAAAGCAGCATTACGATACTGGGAATTTACTAATAACTGAGGAAACTGCCATTGCGTCGCCAATAAGTGTATTGCATTTCGAGTATTATTCAAGTATTGACGATCTGAAAAAAATGATTGAATTTGAATCGGAAAAAATACAATGTGTGGTTACAAATGCCGATGATATTAAAAACAATGTGCCTTTTGGAAAGAGCCAACAACCCGAATTATGGGATTATGCCGATGGATTGGATACATTGGATTTTCTTTTGAATCTATAGCTTTCGATTTGATTCTTTTATATGATGAAAATATGTATCCGAAGAGTCGAAATAAAAATATATTAAAAAAGTTAGGTTATTTAAATGAAACATTTTAATTTTGCAGCCCCGAAAAAATAAGGAAAAATAAGAGAAAATGAAAAAAGATATTCATCCCGGCAATTACAGGTTCGTAGTTTTTAAAGATATTTCTAACGATTACGCCTTCATCACAAAGTCAACTGTTGAAACTAAAGAAACAATTGAGTGGGAAGATGGTAAAGAATACCCACTGGTTAAACTTGAAATTTCACACACATCACACCCCTTCTTTACAGGTAAGATGAAACTTGTTGATACGGCTGGTAGGGTTGATAAATTTAAAAACCGTTACAAAAAGCATTACGACAAAAAGAGTTAATTATCATACACCGTACATTAAACCCTTACTTTTTAGTGAGGGTTTTTTTATGCCTATAAGCAACATAATGCCCTATTATTCGTAACATTGTAGAACGATATTCAAAATACACAGGCAGGTTTGATGAACTATATTTTATATGATGGTCCGAATAGGGGGACTCTATTGCCCTTTTCATTTACACGTCCGGTTGCCGGAATCAGGATTGGTGTTACAACAATTCGTGAAAAATGGGAAAACTACCTCGGGCAGGATATTTCACATCTAACCCAAGACTATCTGCAGAATAAATTCCCTCTGGTAAAGAAAAATGAGAATATCGTGATCGATGCATCCATATTGCCAAACGATGGATTAGTGGATCGGATAAGATCATTAAAGCAAGGACAGGCTCTTGAAAATGAAGGGCGTTTACTCGCTGTGTGTGTAGGTTTGCAAAAAGTATCTGACAACCCGTTTCAATTCGATTTCGAACGAGTTCAAGCTGACGTGGAATTCATTTCCATAAAGTATCCCTGGGATATTTTTAAATATAATGATGATGCTATCAAAGATGATTTTAAGCGGTTAACTTCCGGCAGAACGTCATTACCAATTAGCGATAAGATTTTAGTTTCGGGAAATCCTGATTTGATATTTATTGAAGAAGGCGCAGATGTAAAATTCACCTATCTTAATACGGAAAACGGGCCTGTCTATATTGGTAAAAATGCCAAAATAATGGAGGGGAGTATGATACGTGGCCCATTCGCTTTATGTAAACATGCCACTATAAAAATGGGCGCTAAAATATATGAAGGCACAACGATCGGTCCTTATTCAAAAGTTGGCGGCGAAGTAAACAATTCGGTAATTTTCGGATACAGCAGTAAAGCCCATGACGGATATATGGGAAACTCAGTAATCGGCGAATGGTGCAACCTGGGTGCTGATACAAATACGTCGAATCTGAAAAACACATACGAAAATGTGAAGGCATGGTCGTATGCCGACGGTTCGTTTATTGATACCGGATCCCAATTTTGTGGCCTCATAATGGGCGATCATTCAAAAACCGGGATCAATACCATGTTCAATACGGGTACTGTAGCAGGCGTATTCTGCAATATTTTTGGTGAAGGATACCAGCGAAACTTTATCCCGTCGTTTTCATGGGGTGGCACACACGGATTTAAGCTCTACAATATGAATCGTTTTCTTAAAGTGGCCGAAGCGGTTATGAAACGCCGGGAATTAATATTTGGAGACGAAGAAAAAGAAATTCTTCTTCATTTACACGACTTGGCTGCTATCAGAAAATAAGAATTAGCCAACCCCTTATTTCAACGTATTTTCTTAATGGCATATTAATTGACGTTAGCAATACCTTTAAATATAAATAAGCTGGTTATTTGAAGCATCTTTTATAAGTCGCATATTATCAGGATTTTAACATTTGAAGAATTGCCTTATTAATAGGGGGCTGACAAAATGACCGAAAAAAATATATAAATGAAAGATTTTTTGACTTTATCAGATATAATGGATGCTGACACGGAATTTTTTCCACTCCTTTCTTCTGAAGATGAAGAAAAAATGAATGCGGAAGAAGTGCCGTCTGAGCTTCCAATCCTCCCATTGCGCAACACGGTGCTCTTTCCGGGTGTTGTCATCCCCATTACAGTTGGCCGCGACAAGTCTATTAAGCTAATTAGGGAAGCATACAAAGGAGACAAAACCATTGGTGTGGTGGCCCAAAAAGATGCTACAATAGAAGATCCTGAAGTGAAAGATTTACACCGAATAGGTACCGTTGCCCGACTGATCAAAATTCTGCAAATGCCTGATGGCAATACGACAGCTATTATTCAGGGAAAGAAACGTTTCGAGATCATTGAAATGACTCAGAAGGATCCTTATTTTAAAGCTGAGGTCAAGGGGTTTGAGAAATTAAATGTCATTCCTGATAACGATGTTTTTAAGGCGCTGATCTCTTCTGTTAAAGATATAGCGATTCAGATCATTGAAAAATCACCTGCCATCCCAAGTGAATCCGTATTTGCCATCAATAACATTGAAAGCGCAGTTTTTATGGTCAACTTCGTTTCTTCAAATCTGAATATTGATAATGATGAAAAGCAGAGATTGCTCGAAATGACCGACCTGGAAGAAAAAGCCAGAAAAGTACTTGAACTGTTGACAAAAGAATTGCAGATGCTTGATCTGAAATTCGATATTCAAAAGAAGGTAAAAGTAGATATCGACAAGCAGCAACGTGATTTTTTACTGAATCAACAGTTAAAAACTATTCAGCAGGAACTGGGTGGCGGTCCTCATGATAATGAAATAGCTGAACTGAAAGAAAAAGCATCTAAGAAAAAATGGACGGAAGAAATTAAAGAAACATTTGAAAATGAGTTGTCAAAACTACAAAGAATGAACCCGTCTGCTGCCGAGTATTCAATCCAGTTAAACTACCTGAATTTAATGGTGGAGCTTCCCTGGAATGAATATACAAAGGACAACCTGAATTTAAATCATGCGCAAAAAGTGCTGGATGAAGATCATTATGGTCTGGAAAAAATCAAAGAACGGATTATTGAATATTTGGCGGTTTTAAAGCTAAAAAACGATATGAAAGCACCCATTCTGTGTTTTGTTGGCCCTCCTGGTGTTGGTAAAACGTCGCTTGGGAAATCCATTGCACGCGCATTGGGACGAAAATATATCCGTATGTCGCTTGGAGGCGTCCGTGACGAAGCTGAATTGCGTGGCCACCGGAAAACGTACATTGGCGCGATGCCTGGAAGGATCGTGCAGAATTTGAAAAAGGTGAAATCATCCAATCCTTTATTTATGCTTGATGAGGTGGATAAGGTAAGCGGAAGCAATTTTACCGGTGATCCTCAGGCAGCATTGTTGGAAATCTTAGATCCAGAGCAAAATAATGCCTTCCATGATAACTACCTGGAAGTGGATTATGATTTATCGAAGGTGATGTTCATTGCTACGGCTAATACCCTTTCTTCAGTGCATCCTGCTTTGCGCGACCGGCTGGAGATTATTGATCTTTCAGGCTATCTGCTGGAAGAAAAAATAGAGATTGCGAAACGCCACCTGATTCCCAAACAACTTAATGAGCACGGTGTAAAAAAGGAACAGGTGAGTTTTAGTAAGAAAGTACTGGAAGCGATTATTGAAGATTACACTCGTGAGGCAGGTGTGCGGCTTATGGAAAAGCAAATTGCGAAGGTGATCAGAAGCCGGGCGAAGTATATCGCCATGGATGAAAAATATTACAAAAATGTTGAGCCGGAGGATCTGACAGAAATACTAGGTCCGCCCAGATATCAAAAAGACAGGAACATTTCAAACGACATTGCAGGCGTGGTTACCGGGCTTGCCTGGACTGCTGTAGGAGGAGAAATATTATTCATCGAAGTGAGCTTAAGTAAGGGAAAAGGCTTGTTAAAGCTTACAGGTAACCTCGGTGATGTAATGAAAGAATCAGCAAGTATTGCTTACGAGTATTTGAAATCACACTCACATTTGCTGGATATTTCGCCAAATGTTTTTGGCAAATGGAATGTCCATTTACATGTGCCTGAAGGTGCTACACCTAAAGATGGCCCGTCTGCAGGTATTACCATGCTTACAGCACTTGCTTCTGCTTTTACACAACGAAAAGTACGTGCCAACATGGCCATGACAGGTGAAATCACTTTGAGAGGAAAAGTTACGCCTGTGGGCGGGATCAAAGAAAAAATTCTGGCAGCTAAACGTGCCAAAATCAAAGATATAATTATCTCAAATGAAAACAGGAAAGATATTGATGACATCAAAGGTGATTTTATCAAAGGGCTGAATTTTATTTATGTTGATAATATGATGGAAGTACTGGACTTTGCTTTGTTGAAAGAAAAGGTAAAAGATTCCATTGTAATTTCCTAAAGATCAGAAAAATATAAACTTTTCTGTTGACTTTGGTGCGCTATTGTCTTACCTTTGATATACCAGGAAGAGAATCGAACCATTATCATGAAAGCCCATTTCAAATTGCTTTTCAGCGGTAAATACCGCAAGCGCACATCTGTGTTGATTGGTTTAGCTTTAATTGCCGTTTCGTTGAGTTTAATTTTAGGAATCGAAGATAATCCAGCAGGAATAACCATAATATATTGGGGTCATGTCGCTGATTTTATCAATGACTTATATATGGAGCTTAAAAAAGGCATTCTTAATATTGGCCCTTATATCTGCTATTGGATTTCCGTTTTTTATTGTTTTACATAATATTTTTTTCGGCATTGCTGAATTAACAACGCATATAAAACTTGTGTCAGAATTAACATATTTTCTGGATACTGTGTCAATCCTGATTGCAATGCTGATCTGCCCTCCGGGAGTTCTTGTTGGCTTGGGTGGCGCTTTATTTTTATCTATCAAAGAGCGAAGAAGCACACCTGATGTGAGCTGATAAATACATTCTTCATTTTAATAAAGATCCGTTTTCTTATTAAGATTACTAAATTTGTTTTAAAATAAATCACTTGGTATCGAAGCCTTATTTTATAATAATTCTCATTTCCCTTTTAGCAATTTTGTCGCTATTATCAACTGCTTGCTATAGATCGGATAAGGAAAACGATAGAAAAAAAATATTCCGATATAATGAAGCCTCGGGAATAATGACTTTGGACCCGGCTTTTGCACGCGACCAGGCGCATATTTGGGCTTGTAATCAGCTCTACAACGGCCTTGTGCAGTTGGACGATTCATTAAATGTAAAACCGTGTATTGCCAAAACCTGGCAGATTTCGGACGATGGCCTTGGCTACACTTTTCATTTGCGAAATGATGTGTTTTTTCATAGAGATCCGGTTTTTCAGGGAAGAGAACGTAAAGTTATTGCAAGTGATTTTGTCTACAGTTTGAAGCGCCTTGCATCGGCAAAAACTGCTTCTCCGGGATCGTGGGTTTTATCGAAAGTAGCAAGGCTAAATGATTCTTTATTTATTGCTGCTTTAAATGACTCAACCTTATTCATAGAATTAGAAAAACCCTTTCCGCCTTTTCTGAGCATTTTGTCCATGCAATATTGTGTTGTTTTACCTCATGAAGCTGTCGAATTCTATAAAGGGTCATTCAGAAAGCATCCTATTGGTACTGGCCCATTCTATCTGAAGCAATGGCAGGAGAATATTAAAATAGTATTGCGAAAAAATGGAAATTATTTTGAAAAAATGGAGGGGTATCAATTGCCATTCCTGGATGCAGTTTCCATTACATTTGTAGAAGATAAGATGACTGCTTTCCTTGAATTTACAAAGGGAAACCTGGATTTTCTATCAGGGATCTATCCATCGTATAAGGATGAATTGCTGGATAGGGAAGGGGCATTACGCACCAAATACAAAGATCGTTTTAACATGATCAGCGTACCCTATCTGAATACGGAATATCTGGGGATTTTGGTAGATGCCAACTTAAAACTTGCGAAAGATCATCCGTTGGCTGAAAAAAAATTGCGACAGGCGATCAATTATGGTTTCGACCGGGAAAAAATGATTCGGTACCTGCGAAATGGCATTGGAATTCCGGGAACAAAAGGAATCATTCCAAAAGGGATGCTTGCATTTTCGGAGAATGCTGCATACGGGTATGATTACAATCCGGATGTAAGCAGAAAACTAATCGCTGAAGTAAAAAAAAATGGAGCAGAAATAAAACCGATAACGCTGGTTACAACTTCCGATTATATCGACTTATGCAAATTTGTGCAATCACAGCTTAAGGAAGTGGGTCTGCAAATTGAAATCGAAGTTACGCCGCCTGCTGTAGCTATTGAATTAAGGTCGCAATCGCGGGTGAATTTTTTCAGAGCTTCGTGGATCGCCGATTATCCCGATGAAGAGAATTATTTGTCACTGTTTTATTCCGAAAATTTTACACCAAAAGGCCCCAATTACACCCACTTTGCAGATGCTGCATTTGACGAGTTATTCGTAGAAGTTCACCTCGAAAACGACCGTGTTAAAAGAAATGTCTTATACCGAAAAATGGACAGCATCGTCATGGAAGAAGCTCCAGTTGTTATATTGTATTATGATGAAGTGGTGCGATTTGTACAGAAAAACATTACAGGTATGACGGTCAACCCTGTTAATATGCTGAATTTAAAGACGATTGATAGAGAGTAAGAACATTTCAATCAGTATGTTTTTTTAGCCCGTGAAGTAAAATAACCACACTTTATTTCTTTATTTAGATTGTTGGTTTTCAAGAGTATTTTTGTACTTTTGCAGCCAATTTTTGCATAGGAATTTTAGAAATGATCAATATAACGTTACCGGATAAATCAGTTAAGCAATATGAAGCAGGTGTTACGCCCATGGAAGTCGCGCGTGATATCAGTGAAGGATTGGCCAGGAATGTGTTGGCGGCCAAGGTAGATGGCGAAGTAAAGGATGCGACACTTCCTCTTAATGAAGATGTTAAGCTTAACCTGCTCACCTGGAATGATAACGATGGAAAAGCGACTATGTGGCATTCTTCGGCCCACCTGATGGCTGAAGCGATTGAATTACTCTACCCAGGTGTGAAGTTCGGTATAGGTCCGGATATTGAAAACGGCTTCTATTACGATATAGATTTTGGCGATTATACCATCTCTGAAAAGGATTTTCCAAAGATCGAGCAGAAAATTTTAGAGTTGGCCCGTGAGAAGCAAACGTTCAATAGGAAAGAAGTATCGAAAACAGATGCCCTTACATATTTCAATGAAAAAGGTGATGAATATAAAATCGAGCTGATCAATGACCTGGAAGATGGTGAAATTACCTTTTACCAAAGTGGTTATTTCACTGACTTGTGCCGTGGTCCGCATATTCCGGATACGTCCCCAATAAAAGCTGTTAAATTGATGAAAGTAGCTGGTGCTTATTGGCGTGGTGATGAGAACAGGAAACAGTTAACACGTATTTATGGCATCACTTTCCCGAAAAAGAAGGAATTGGATGAGTACCTTGTTTTACTGGAAGAAGCAAAGAAAAGAGATCACCGCTTACTCGGAAAAGAATTAGAATTGTTCACCTTCTCACAACAAGTAGGGCAGGGACTTCCATTGTGGTTACCCAAAGGTGCCGAATTAAGAGAACGCTTGGAGCAATACCTTAAAAAAGTTCAGAAGGAAAAAGGATATGACTCAGTTATTACGCCGCATATTGGCAATGTGAAGTTGTATAAAACTTCAGGTCACTATCAAAAGTATGGCGAAGAGTCGTTCAGACCCATAAAAACACCTGTGGAAGGAGAAGAGTTTTTCTTAAAACCAATGAATTGTCCACATCATTGCGAAATATATAACGCATTCCCTCATTCATATAAAGATCTGCCATTACGGATGGCCGAATTTGGAACTGTATACAGGTATGAGCAAAGCGGTGAGTTGCACGGACTTACACGGGTGCGTGGTTTTACGCAGGACGATGCTCATATTTTTTGTACACCCGACCAGATCAAAGAAGAATTTAACGGGGTAATCGACATAATCCAGCAGATATTTAATGCGCTTGATTTTAAAGATGTATCGATTCAGATTTCATTGCGCGACCCTGATAACAAAGAGAAGTATATCGGTAGCGATGTGAACTGGGAAAAAGCTGAGAAGGCTATTATTGAAGTTGCTGAAGAAAGAGGTCTTGATGCCAATATTGAATATGGCGAAGCGGCATTCTACGGTCCGAAAATGGACTTTATGGTAAAAGATGCCATTGGTCGAAAGTGGCAGCTTGGCACCATACAGGTGGATTATAATTTGCCGGAGCGTTTCGATCTTACGTATATTGGTTCTGACAATGAAAAACACCGCCCGGTGATGATACACCGTGCACCTTTCGGATCAATGGAACGTTTTGTAGCTGTTTTGATAGAACATTGTGCGGGTAATTTCCCGTTGTGGCTCACGCCTGATCAGGTTATTGTGCTGCCAATCAGTGAAAAATATCAATCTTACGCTGAAAATGTTTTAAATTTGCTCAAAAAGTACGAAATTCGCGGCCTCATTGACAGCAGAAGTGAAAAAACCGGAAGGAAGATCAGGGATGCAGAGATGAAGAAAATACCGTATATGCTCATCGTGGGCGAAAAAGAAGAAAATGAAGGTACCGTATCGGTTCGTAAACATGGCGAAGGTGATATGGGAACTTATGATATCGAAGGTTTTGCAAAAGTCATCAATGATGAAGTTGCAGCACTTCTTGACAGATAAATAAAGTATTAACTAATATAGGAGATTTTAAAATAGCACAGTTTAGAGGCAATAGAGGTAGGGGCAGGAGACCATTCGTTAAGAAAGAAGACCCCAATAAGATCAATCAATTTATAACTGCTCCCGTTGTAAGGGTGGTAGGTGAAAATATTGAAACTGGTATTTATCAGCTTCGCGATGCGTTGAATATGGCTGACGAACAGGAACTCGACCTGGTTGAAATTTCACCTAAAGCAAATCCACCGGTATGCAAAATAATGGATTATAAAAAGTTTCTTTTCGAGCAGAAAAAGAAACAAAAGGAAATGAAAGCAAAAACGGCGAAAATTGTTGTAAAGGAAATAAGACTCGGACCTAATATTGATGATCACGATTTTAATTTTAAACTGAAACATGCCATCAACTTTTTGCAGGATGGCGCCAAAGTAAAGGTGGATGTCTTTTTCAAAGGGCGGTCGATCGTGTATAAAGAAAAAGGTGAGTATGTGCTGTTAAAATTTGCCCAGGAGTTGGAGGACTACGGTAAGGTTGAACAATTACCTCGACTTGAAGGAAAAAGGATGATCATGATCATCGCACCAAAAAAGTAATTTTTATAAACTAAATAAAATTAAGTAATGCCAAAAATGAAAACGAAATCCGGAGCGAAAAAAAGATTCGTATTGACGGGCTCTGGAAAAATTAAAAGGAAGCATGCTTATAAAAGTCACATTTTGACTAAAAAGTCAAAAAAGCGTAAACGTAACCTTGGTTACTTTTCGATTATTGACAAAGCAGATGAAAAAACCATCAGAAGATTGCTTCGCAGCTAATTAAATTAAGTATTAACTTTTGTTATAGCTCATTAAGTTTTCTATAAAATTAGAAACGCTATAATGAAGAAAAATGGAAAAAAATGCCAAGATCAGTAAATTCAGTTGCCTCAAAGGCACGTAAGAAAAAGATCATGAAGGAGACC
>JAZBOW010000234.1:0-8236 GCA_036351335.1 Bacteroidales bacterium
GGTCAACCATTCAGTTGCCTCATTTGATTGAAAAACTGGAAAATGATGAGGCAATTATCGAGTATGAGATCGCTGATTCCACGATCTACATATATGTCATTGCAAAACATGGTATCATCATACGGAAAGCTGATCTCGATAGTGCCTTTTGGAGTTCCCTGGATTACCTGCTGACCGTAAAAAATGTAGATATTTCTGCATTCAGAAAAAGCGAGATAATTGATTTTTACAGGCACTCTAACTCCTTGTGGCGCAAGCTTATGGAGCCAGTCTGTCATTTTGTGCAATCGAAAAAGCTGGTTATAATACCTGATGGTGTTTTGGGTTATTTACCGTTTGAAATTCTTTCCCGTACGACTGATCAACCCGAAGAGTTGAGCTTTAAAACAATGCCGTATTTGTTGACTGAATTTCCTGTTTCATATTCCTATTCCGCCACTTTAAAATACAACCCATATTTCGTGAAGGATGGCATCAATAACCAGGAGCTGATTGCTTTTGCCCCTATTTATGGCAAAGAGAATATTGAAAATTCTATAGCACGTGATGTCAGTTTTGATAATTTGCCAAACGCGAGACAGGAAGTGATCAGTATTGAAGATATGTGGGGTGGCAAAATATATATGGACCAGGATGCTACAAAAGCGAATTTCATGAACAGATCAGGTAATTACGACGTTATTCACCTGGCCATGCATGCCATGATCAATGATTCTGTTCCCATGTTTTCAAGACTTGTCTTTTCTGAATCTGATAAGGATACAGCCTCAAACTTTCTCAATACATTTGAGATTTACGATCTGGTGCTGAATGCTTCAATGGTTACTTTATCGGCATGTAATACCGGAACTGGAATACTCCGAAACGGAGAAGGTATAATGAGTCTGGCTCGTGGTTTTATCTATGCAGGGGTTCCTTCTATTGTCATGACTTTGTGGGAAGTACAGGATAAAAGTGGTTCCGATATCATGACGAGGTATTACCAGAATTTAAAATTGGGAGATGATAAAGACGTAGCTCTGCGAGATGCTAAGTTAGAATTTTTAAAAGATTCACCTGATTACAGTACACATCCATTTTACTGGTCAGCTTACATCGTGACAGGCGATACGCAACCAATAAAAAGCAATAAACTACCTGCCATCATTTCATTGATCGTTGCCGGGGGCGTGATCCTTTTCATGGTAATCCTTTTACTGATTATAAGACATAAAAAAAGAAGCGGAAAAACTATTTAGTTTTTCCGCTTCTCTGCTTGCTTGTTCTTCACGTCTGTTTTAATGACGTATTGATTAATTGTTTCCCATATCCTCTAAGAGTTGTTGGGCCCTGATGTTATAAATTGTATTACTATTAGTAATTTTCGTTAGTAATTGTTTAGCCTGGTCTGTATTATCTGTTGCCACATAACACAACCCGAGGTTCCATTCAGCCTGGTCAATGAATAAATTGTCTTTTTGATCGATTATATTTTTGAATGCTACGATTGCCTGATCGTATTGTTTGAGTTCCATGTAAGAAAAACCGGAATATAAACTGGCTACGACATTATCGGGAGCCAATTGAAATGTGGTTAGTGCTTTTTGGTAGTTCTGTTGGTCGAAATATTTTAATCCATCATTCACAGGGCTAAAATCTGCCACGTTAGTGGACCTTACAGTTACCATCGAATTTTCAGTTGTATAATATTTGCTGAAGATTTCTTGATTGGTTGTTGTGCTATTCATATTGAATAAAAAGCTGGCGCCAACCATTATGAAAATAGCAATTGATGCTGCAATCGATTGTACTTTCCATGAGAAGATGCTGATTACATAATTGCTGTTTTGCGACTCTTTATTGTGAATGCTTACCAACGTGTCTCTTAATGCCAATTTATGCTCATCCTGAATGGCTTGAAGGAATTCGCCATCAGGGAGGTCATTATTGATCATATGAATGTTATCCGGTTTCATTTCTTTTACAGTTTTAGCGTATTGTCATTATTCTCTTTTATTTTTTTGAGCAGTTGTTCTTTACAAAGCCTTCTTTTCTTGTATGTGAAGCCTGTTGATTTGTAGCCTAATTCTTCTGTTATCTCGTTTGTTGTTAAACCCTTTGCGAGCAATTTAAACAGTTTCTGACATTCTTTGCTAAGTTTTAAGAAGTTCTCTTGATATAATCTTACACGTTCTTCTTGTTCGAGTGCTTCGTCCAGTTGTACAACATAATTGTTGTAACCGTAAATTTCTGTTTCGTTTTTGTACTCAAACTCCTCGTGCTGATTTGGCGAACTATCTCTTAGTTGTTTTAACCACCTATATTTACAAACACTGTAAAAATAAGTTATAAAAGTATTTTTTAAGATCAAGTTCCCCGATCGTACCTGCTCGTATACGACCATCAAACTGTCCTGAAAAACATCCCATGCATCGGTTTCGCTTCCACCATGTTTTAACACATAGCTTTTTATGGATGCAAAGTACTTGTCATACACATATTGAATAACGATTCTATCGTTTTCAACTATACCAGCAAGGATTCTTTCAGTCGAGAACTTTGCCACTGTTCAATTATTAGTACCAGATTAATGTAAAATTATACCCCCTTTTCAGTTTATTTTTTTGTTGTCAGTCTTTATGGCAATATAGAAGCCTGATATACAATAAAATATAAGTATGTAATTTTACGAATTCATTTTAATTATTATATAACGCCTTAGTATTATCTCTTAATTTACGTAGGAATCAATACTATGTTACAATTGAGCCGCATTATTCATGTTTAAAAAAACATCATCTATCAGGTTTTTTAATAAATTTGAATATGCATAAAGCTTTTGTATTCATCTTGGCTATTTCTCTTGTCCAAATCTTCTGGGGGCAGGAAACTTCCACATCGAATAATGATAAAAGCAACCGCTTTGTATTTTACAATGTAGAGAATTATTTCGACCCGTATGTAGATTCAACACGTGAATATAATGAATTCACCTATGAAGGTAATCTGCACTGGAGTTACAAGAAGTATGAAAAGAAGAGAAATGATTTGTATAAAACACTTGCTGCTATTTCAGGATGGAAACCGCTGACAGTTATTGGCCTGGCCGAAATTGAGAACTATCTTGTACTTCACGAATTGGTTACAAAAACGCCTTTAAAGCATGAAAATTATCAAATTGTACATTTTGATTCTGAAGACTTTAGAGGAATAGAAACGGGCATTATTTATAATGCTGACCTGTTTCTGCTTTTGCATGCCGCCGCGATCGAAATTGTTACTCCTGACGATACCAGTTTTAAAACGAGGGATATCATCTACCTGAAGGGCCTAATGGAATCAGACACGATTCACCTTTTCTATAATCACTGGACTTCAAGATACCGCGGTCTGCTTGAATCAAAAAACTATAGATTGCTGGCCGCACAGCAATTAAAAATGGCTATTGATTCAATTCACGCCACAAATCCGCTGGCGAATATCTTGTGTATGGGCGATTTTAATGACAACCCAACAGATGAAAGCATTCAATACCTGATCGAAGAAGGTGCCTGTAAAATGGAAGCGCTACCATACAGCAATAAAAATAAGGATGTGAAAGGCACCCTAAAATACCAGGGAAACTGGAGTTATTTTGATCAGGCAATTGTGTCTGAACCGCTTTACAAGAACGATATCGGTTTGTTTATTAAGGGTCAAATAACTCGAATATTTGATGCTGAATTTCTGCTCGAAGATGACGAGAAATTTTTAGGGGTAAAACCATTCCGAACAAACATTGGGTTTAAATATAATGGTGGCATAAGTGATCATTTACCTATCTATGTCGATATCGTCAAAAAGAAAGCTACGCGATGAATAGCCGGGCATTGGGGCATTTTATTAGAATTATTGGGCCTGGTTTATTATATGCAGGTGCAGCCATTGGGGTATCGCATTTAGTACAATCAACCCGGGCGGGCGCCATGTTCAATTTCGACCTGGTTTGGGTATTGATTGTTGCCAACTTTCTTAAATATCCTTTTTTTGAATACGGCCCCAGGTATGTTACTGCCACAGGTACTTCACTTATTGACGGGTATTATAAGATCGGTAAATGGGCAGTTGTGGTTTTTGCATTGCTTACCATCCTTTCCATGTTTATTATCCAGGCAGCGGTTACTGTTGTTACAGTGGGTATCATGGTGTACGTGTTTCACATCACCATCAATATTACAATGCTATCTGTGATGGTACTGGTAGCATCAGCAATATTTCTGATTTCGGGGAAATATAGCACGCTTGACAAAGTGATCAAGTTCATTATTATTGTGTTGGCGCTATCCACGGTGGTTGCCGTTTTTGCTTCATTGGGTATTCACTCGGAAATATCACCTGAAACTATTCACAGCTTTCATTGGACAAATGCGGCGGATGTATTTTTCCTGATCGCTTTTATTGGCTGGATGCCTGCACCCATTGATGTGTCTGTTTGGTCTTCCATATGGAATCTGGAAAAGAATAAGGATTTGGGCTATATACCAACAATGAAAAATGTGCTGCTGGAGTTTAAAATAGGGTATATCGGAACTGCACTTCTGGCATTGGGCTTTCTGACATTAGGTGCCCTTGTGATGTCAGGCACTGGCAATGAACTTTCATCAAGTGGGGTGGTTTTTGCCGGGCAGTTGATCAATATGTATACGGATAGTATCGGAAGCTGGTCGTATTGGATCATCTCAATGGCTGCTCTAACTACTATGTTGTCTACCACAATAACGGTATTGGATGCGTATTCAAGGGTGATGAATCCTATTACACAACATCTGTTACCCGGTCTCTGGAACAAAGTTGAAAATAAAGAAAAATTGAGATGGTTTTGGTATGTCCTAATAATCGCAGGTGCTTCTATTATCCTTGCATTTGCGGCAAAATCGATGGTGCATATGGTAACAATGGCCACAACCATATCATTTTTAATGGCGCCTATATTTGCCTGGCTGAATTATAAAGTTGTGACGGATGGTCACATGCCGCCTGAATCAAGACCCGGCAAATTTCTGAGGGTGCTCTCTTGGATCGGTATTGGTTTCTTTACCGTTTTCTCAATGGTCTACGTCTACTGGCGTTTTCTCTTGTGATAAAAACCGATTTATTGTTGTTTGCATTTGCAGTTGTATGGGAGGATAAAGGGAAATCGATTATAAGGAGTCACTTGGACTGAAATAGATTGGCACAAAAAGTAAACGAATTTTAGGATTATTAGAAGAAAAGTAAAATGTACGTTATCAAATTGAAATATAAAAACTTTGCTCTATCAGTTCTGAAATGCAGATAGCTACTATTTCCTTTATACCATCACCCTACTTACCTGTTACAAATGTCTTTATAGTCGCAATAGGAACATATCTGTTCGTCACTTGTTTGCTCAAAAGATAAGGAAGGATCAAAAATTTCACGGATAAGCCCTGTCAGATACGCTTCAAAATAATTTTCATCATCAGGAAGTTTTGGTTCCATCAAACCATTTGACCGCATTCTTAAACTATATATTCCAAGTTCAGGCTTTTGTGCCGGCTTATATTTTTTTTGATAGAGAAAGGCATAAAAAAGCAATTGGAACAATTTGTCCTTCTTTTTGTCAGCTATCTCCTCCCATTCTTTCAGTGCCAGGTCGCCGGACTCCACTCTGCCAGTTTTATAATCAATAATTCTGATGGTTTGATCCTGCAGCTTTTCAATCCTGTCAAGATACCCTTTCAATGCCACCTCATTATCTTCAACCCGATAGCGTATTTCAATCTTCTCTTCCAGGCCAACGATTTCTCTACCGGCTGTGGACGGATCTTCTGTTTCAGCTTTTATGAAGTGTTCGATGTACTTTTTTGCCACCTCAAAGATCAGGTAGTTTTTTCCGGTGGCAATATGGCCGCCTTTGTAATTCTTATGGAAGGCATTTTTCAGAAGCCCGTCAATTTGCGTCATTTTTTGCTTGAGTATGTCTGGGTCAATCATTTTGCCAACAAATTGTTTATACATGTCTTCCAGTACGTCATGTATGGCATTTCCAAAAATATTGAACTCAATTTCGGAAGCTATTTTGCTACTTTCTTCAAGCTTAAGGATTTCCCTGAAATAAAACTTCAAAGAACAGTTTCTGTATACATTCAAGGCAGATGCCGAGAATCCGCTATTGCCTTTATCAGCAATAAGTTTTAAAATGTCCGCATCTTTCGAAATGGATATCGCGTGTGTACCGGGAATTTTTTCAATACCAACATTTGTCAAATGGTTTTTCACACGGATGGATGGATTTATTTTTGAAAGTTCATTTTCAATTTGCAGGATAAACCTGCTCTTTTCACCGCTTCCTAATTTATCACTATCCGTATTATATAGAATGCTGACGTTACTAGCACCTTGCAGCAACCTGTAAAAGTGGTAAGTTGCCACGTCGTTTTGTTCTTTAGGCAGCGGCAGCTGGTTCGCAAACCGGATGTCGAAAGGTATAAACGAATCAGGGTTAGAAGCTTTGGGCAGCAAGCCTTCATTGGCCGAAAGGAATATGATATTCTTGAAGTCGAGGTTCCGGGTCTCTAACATGCCCATGATCTGTATGCCTTTTAGTGGCTCTCCCTTCAAGCTTATTTCGCTATTGCGGAATAATTGCATCAGAATTTTTTGCAAAGCCTTCAGGCTTATCTCTGTGGTTTGCTGCCGGATAAGGGCTTGCACTTTCTTGATGATGCCAAACACTACATTAATTTGCTCCCCAAGAATTGGGTTTTCTTTTTTTTCCTCTTCAGATATTCGTGATGCCAGCAATTGAACAAGTTCAATCATTGATTGCATAAATTCATCTGCCTGTATGTTATCTTTAAGCAAGATTGTAAAAAGCGCGTTGAGGTCTTCACTTTTTTTCGATTCAGCTATTTTTTGGATATCCCTTATATCCAGAAACATCTGGTTGGATTTGGTAAGATCTTCTATCAGAGATTTCCGTTTATTTGAAGCTTCATATTCGAGCAACTTTTTAATAATGGCGCTTTTTAGCAGATCGATAAGCGTGTCAGTAGCATATTTTTTGGTTTTTAGCTCATCCGCCCTTATGATCAATGTAAGCCATTGCAGAATAAACCTGCTTAAACTTGAATTTTTTAGCGGATAGCCCATTGTAATATTATAGGCGATCTTCGTTTCATTCTTTTCCAATTTGGGAAGTGAATGCAGCAACGGAAGCAGGAGGTTTTCATCTGAAATCACAATGGCTGTATCCATGTGATCAGTTGCTATCACATCTTCTTCAAACCACTTGGATAGTTGTTTGCCGGCATATTTTACCAGCCCAACCGGCTTGGCGATGCCATGAACATGTATTCGTTTTTCACTGTCGATCAGTTCGTTACCGATCCATTTCACATCTTTCAGTTTCCAATCCTTTATCAGTTCACGTATAAACCTTCCGGCTTCCATTTGCGTTAAACCATATGCTTCAGGATGCATATAGTAGGCATCCGCATCCCAATAAAAGGTGGTTTTAAAGTGGTCTTTCAGGTAACCAAAAATAGCCTTTTCAGCTTTTGAAAGCGCATTGAATCCAACACATATGTACGCTTTGTTTTTTGATGTTTTTAGAAGTGTTTCCACGTTTTCAACAAGATACTGATAGATCATCCCTTTATAACCCAACTTTTTCGCAATCAAGCGTGATTTTAAGGAGGTATAATAAGTGAACAGCGACTGATAAAATGTTAAATAATCCTTTTGGAGGGTGGTAAGAGGCTGTCCTGAAAGGTTCCATTGTTCGATGGCCTTTGCCTCGGTCAGGTGCTTGAAAACATGGGCTGCATCAACCTGGTAAAGGTCAATATCATTAAAGTCGGATAACATAATGGGTGCCCAACTCAGAAAGTCTTCCACAGGCATGGCTTTGTCGGCCAGTAGTTCCTTATGGATATCATACAGGTCAAAATAGATAAGAATGGGATCGAGTTGGTATAAACCGCTGTGTTGAACAATAAATTCATCGGTGGTATAAAACTCGGGTAGCCAGAAGGTTTCGGTCGTTTTTTCTTTCAAATAATTTTTAAGAAATATTTCCGATCGTTTGTTAGGAAGTATTACAGCCAGACCCGTATGACGGGAATCCTTAAGCCCAAAAATTTCTTCGGCTACTTTTTCTAAAAACTTTTTCAAGGTTGTCGTGATTTTAAGTAGGTTTCAGCCATTTGAAGCTTCTCCCTGGTTCCCAAATCAAACCATTTTTCCGAATTGTCCA